>CAYTRK010000175.1:0-5387 GCA_964440205.1 uncultured Victivallaceae bacterium | reverse complement strand
AGCCGGCTTCGAGCCTCTGGATATTCTCTACGGAATCGAAGGCATACTCCGCCAGCTTGCTGACGGTAAACCTCGCGTGGAAAACCAGTATTCACGCGTTGTCAAGCCCGGTGGCAATCCCGCTGCTCAAGCCCTGATGAAGCAGTATCTTGAGCCGTGCGACGCATGGTGGCGAGGACTGGGAAAAATCAGCCGAAGCGGCTTGAGTCTTCGGCAACAATACTCTTCCTATGATGCCGAAGAGAAGCACAGCATAGAGGTGGGTCACGGAAAACTTAATCCGCAATGCCTGTGCGGGGAAGTAATCAAAGGCAAGATCAAACCTGTCAAATGCCCTATGTTCGCCAAAGCCTGCACTCCGGATAACCCGCTGGGCCCCTGCATGGTAAGCCAGGAAGGAAGCTGCGCAGCGTCTTTCAAATACAGGACATAGTCCCCTAACCCGCACACGCTGCCTCTTCTCCCTCCCTATCCTGTTAACCCGCATATCTCACAGAATTTCGTAGCGAGAGCGGATAGCCCCAGCAAGTCGGTCATTTCTGGCCGACTCCATTGAAGCCGTGGCGCCATAATGCGAATTACTGCCTGCCGCCAGCTTTAACTTGAACACAGAGCCATGCGGCCTTATCCTCTCTTTCCATGAATTCAGACCGAATACAACTGGCTCATGGTGGCGGAGGTCGTCTTTCGCGGACGCTCATAGAGTCTGTCATTGTGCCCCGTTTCGGCAAGGGGCCGCTCAAAGGGCTACCCGATTCCGCCTCGCTGGAAGCGCCGTCTTCCGAACTGCTTTTCGCCACGGACAGTTTTGTCGTACAGCCCCTTTTCTTCCCTGGAGGCGATATCGGCCAGCTCGCAGTACATGGCACTGTCAACGATATTGCTGTTGCCGGAGGCAGACCGCTCTGGCTGTCTCTGGCTTTCATCCTCGAAGAAGGCCTGCCGATATGCGTGCTTGAACAGGCGCTGGATTCAATCAGAAAGGCGGCAGACGACGCCTCTGTTGAAATCGCCACCGGCGACACCAAGGTTGTGGCTCACGGACAGTGCGACCAGATCTATATAAATACTTCCGGCCTGGGTGTCAGGTTGCCCGGTCTTTATCCCTCGGCCAATGCAATCCGGGAAGGCGATGCCATAATCGTAAGCGGCAACATTGGCGACCATGGAATGGCGGTGCTGGCAGCCAGAGAAGATCTGCGCCTGGAAAATGGTCCTATCAGCGATACCGGCCCCGTTCACAGGCTGGTTGCAGCAGCAGCGGAAAACACCGGTTCAGTCCATTTCATGCGCGACCCCACCCGCGGCGGTGTGGCAACAGTGCTGCACGAAGCAGCCCGGGACGCGCAACTCGACTTCGTGCTGGACGAATCGTCTTTACCCCTTTCGCCTAGAACTTCTGCAGCAGCCGAGTTGCTTGGACTCGACCCACTCAACTCCCCGTGCGAAGGAAGATTGATACTGATCTGTGCCGACGAGGTTTCCAGAAACATTATCTGCAAATGGCAAAACCTGCCCGAGGGACAACAATGCCGCCGCATCGGTTCGGTCCGGAAGGGCTCCGGCCGGGTAACCCTCGAGACACTCGCCGGCGGCAGGCGCATCGTCACCCCTCCAAGCGGCGAAATGTTGCCGAGGATCTGCTAAATATGCACGAACTCTCCATTGCCCAGGCGCTTATTGAAAAGATCATCGCTCTTGCGCGGGAACAGGGCGCTGAATCCGTCAGCGAAGTGCATGTCGAAGTGGGGGCTTTGTCCGGTGTCAACCCTGAAGCCCTCGAAATGGCTTTTCCGGTGGCAGCCGAGGAAACCGCCGCTAAAGACGCAAAACTTGTTATTCAGAAGGTTTCTGCCGCCGGAAAATGCGCCTCCTGCGGCAATCAATATGATTTTGAACCGCTGGCGCCGGTATGTTCGCGCTGCGGAAGCGCGGAACTGGAGATTAAAGAGGGTCGCCAGCTTCTTCTTAAAAGGGTAGAACTCGTCCGCAGAAATGAGTAATCTGCAGAGAACTGGAAAGTCAGAGTTCTGAATATGATCAAAAAAGAAACAATTTTAATTCTCCTGGCCGCATTGCCTTTAGTTGCAGCCTCGTGCCGGGATTCAGAAAACAAAGCAACCGCTCCGGAAACAGCACAAGCCATTCCGCTACAACGTTTCAGTTCGGACCGCGCTTACAAGGAAGTGCAGGATTTCGTTGCGCTGGGGCCGCGTGTCTCCGGAACTAAGGGCGCACTCACTGCCGCTAATTATATTGCCGCACGGCTGCGTCAATACGGTTATCAGTCTGTAGTCGATGCCTTCACTGACAACACGCCGGATGGAAAGAAGACGTTTCGAAACGTCATAGCTGTGGCCGGAGGCAACACCGGCGCCGCAATTGTGCTGGTTTCGCACTATGATACCAAGGCAGGTGTATCCCCTGAATTTGCCGGCGCTAATGATTCCGGTTCAAGCACGGGCCTCCTTCTCGAACTCATGAGAACCGCAAAGAATGCTCCTGCAAACAGACCGGACATCATCGGTCTCTTTGTTGATGGCGAGGAATGCCTGGAAAAATACTCTTATAATGACGGGCTGCATGGCAGCAGGTATTTTGTGCGCACACTCATTCGCGACAGAACAACCGACCGGATAGTCGCGGCCATAATACTCGATATGATCGGAGATAAAGATCTCAACATAACCATTCCAAAAAACTCGGACCGAAAACTTATAGCAAAGACCTTTGAGTCCGCCGAAAAAGCTGGCGCGCGCGATTATTTTCACCTTTCCGACAGCTACATTATTGACGACCACGTGCCGTTCTTAAGCGCGGGCATACCGGCAATTAATCTTATCGACTTCCAATTCGGCTCCAGCCCCGGCGAAAATGACTACTGGCACACAACCAACGATACTCTAGACAAATTAAGCCGGAAAAGTCTCGAAATCACCGGCAAAGTCACCCTGCATCTGATCAATCAGCTATGCGCCGGAAAAAGCGGGGAGAGATATATAAACGGCAAGCGGTAGGCGCAAAGAGCGAAGCCGCAGAAGAGGATTGAGGTGTTGCTGCTATCGGGTCCGGGCCGGGAGTTCACCCCGGATTCTTTTTTTACTGCTGCGCATTCGCTCGGCGGCAAGCCTGTTGATTGCGCGGTTCAAGCTTGCCCGTTCACTCTCCGCGGGAGTCGTTTCGCGTCCCCATTTCTCTGAGAAGCCGAACAGGCGGCGCAACATACCTGTCAAACCTTTCCTACGTGTTCCAACCACAGCCAGTTCGTTACGTATCCGAAGAAGCCTCAGGGGCGGCTGTCTTCTTTCACCAAGACTTATGGCTACTCGAAGCTCGCGTTCGGCTTCCTTTATCAGCCTGTTGGCCGACAGGCAGCGCGAGAGAAAGTAATGGGCAAGAATGTTGGCCGGAGCCGCTTGCAGGTACCGGCGGAAAAGCTGCTGTGCGACAATCGTCGAGCCGTTGTACAGGTTTGTCTTCGCCTCACGAAACAGACAGAACTGCTCTGTACGTTCGAGGTCTTTCATAAGCGTCTGCAGAGACGCGTCCTCCGGCACGACATTTCCGACGACCAGTTCCTCCAGAATGTCGTCGGCCAGAGTGTCAAGTATTGCGCCACTGTCCTCGGGGTAATACCCTTTTTCAAATGCCGCAGACGGGATTGTTTCCTCAACTATGCCCAGCGACATGTCGTAGTTTCGCCTGCTTAAAGGATCGGAAAGAACATTGAAGGCTTCGACAAGCAACTTGAATTCCTCGGCTTTTTTCGGATCGCCGCCAAACCTGTCCGGATGGCATTCCATAGCGCGGCTGCGATAAGCTTTCCGCAATTCCGTGAATTCCGCGTTTGTCTCTATGCCGAGAAATTGATAATAATTGCATTTACTCATGTGGCAAGAACTATAGCATAATGTCTATATTGATGCCAGAAGAGGGAAGCTGAAAAGAGAAATTATGAAAACTGCTATTGTTGGCGCCGGAAATGCAGGCAAGGCTCTTGCCGCAAAGCTTTGCGAAATGCACCAGGATGTGATTGTGATAGACAGCAATGCCGCCGCACTGAAGGATGTTTCATCTAAACACGATGTGATGACACTTGAAGGCAGCGGATCAGATCCGGAGACGCTGGACCGGGGGGAAATACGCAAGGCCGATCTGCTTGCAGCGGTAACCCCGTACGACGAGATTAATATCCTCGCCTGCTCCTGGGCTAAGGCAGCCGGAGTGAGTCACACCGTAGCGCGCCTTTCCGACGGCAAATATATACGCTCTCCCCTCGTGGATCTGGCAGCCATGGGAATAGACCACCCGCTCATACACAAGGAAGAATGCACCAAGGAAATATTTGACGTCCTGTACCGCCCCGGAACCCTGGAGGTTACTTCTCTCCTTAACGGTAAAATCGCAGCCGTAGGCCTCAAGCTGCCGAAAAACACGCCGCTTGCCGACAAGCCGCTAAAGGACATGAAGACAAATGAATGGCTCAACAAGGTTAGGTTGATTGGCCTGGTCAAAGAGGGCAACCTCGCGATCCCTGACGGAAACAGCGTGCCTGCTGCAGGAAATGACGTATATGCAACTCTCGCGGCAAACCAGGTAGATTCTTTCCTGGACTGGATTAGAGGAGAAAAGAGGAAGGCATTCAAGAAGATCGTAATCGCAGGCGGAGGAGAACTCGGCCTGACACTGGCAGCCCTGCTGGACGACGGACCAATGGAAACGGTTCTTATCGACAACCACCGCAAAAGGGCTGAATACGCTTCGTCAAACCTTTCAAAATGTCTTGTGCTCAACGCCGACGCTGCCGAGGCTTCAACTCTCAAAGAGGCCGGAATTGACGCCGGCACCGCTTTTGCCGCCATCACAGGAGATGAAGAAATGAATATTGTATGCTGTATCCAGGCAAAGCAACTCGGAGCCGGCTTTACAATAGCAAGGATCGATAAGTCCGAGTATGTTCCGATTATCAGCCGACTGAACCTTGTGGACAGGGTAGTCAGTCCCAACATATCACTGATCAAGACAATTCTGGAATACGTGCGGGGAGAAGCCATTGAAAATATAAGGCTGTTTCACCGAATACCGGGGGAAATCCAGGAAGTCATTGTCAAGAACAACAAGAAAAGAAACAATCAGCTCAGCAAACTGAAACTTCCCAGGGGTTCAATAGTTGCCGCTGTTCAGCGTGGCGAGGCCGTGGCGCATCTCGTTTTCCATCGCGGCGTCATGGGGCAGAGACCATTGCTCCAGCACGGACATCCGGTCCCCGCGCAGGCAGGTCTGCGGGAAGGCCGCAATCTCCCCGGCCAGGTCAAGCGCCATGTCCAGCGCGCCTGCCGGCTCGGCCAGCCGGTTGGCGAGGCCCATGGCGAGCGCTTCGTCGGCCT
>CAYTRK010000174.1:0-5398 GCA_964440205.1 uncultured Victivallaceae bacterium | reverse complement strand
ACTATCATCTAAGGGACCTTTTTGCGGAGGATCCGGGGAGAGCGCACAGGTTTTCCGTCGAAGCGGCGGGGGTTTATCTGGATTATTCCCGGAACCGGATTACCGACCAGACCATGCCGCTGCTGTATGATCTTGCGCAGGCAGCAGGATTGCAGAAGGAAATTCAGCGGATGTTTACTGGTGAGAAAGTCAACTTCACTGAAAACCGGCCGGCGCTTCATGTGGCTTTGAGAAACCGTAATGGGGAGCCGGTCATGGTGGGCGGCAGGGATGTTATGGGGGAAGTGACTTCGGTTCTTGACCGCATGAAGGATCTGAGCCAGCGAATTCGGTCAGGCGCATGGAAAGGACATACGGGAAGCAGGATAACCAACATTGTCAATATTGGCATAGGCGGATCTGATTTAGGCGTTGCCATGGCTTACGAAGCGCTCAGGGCTTACAGTGACCGGAGCTTAACGGTGCGGTTCGTATCGAATGTTGACGGCGCTGATTTCCTGGAGAAGACCCGCGACCTGGATCCTGCCCGAACTTTGTTTGTGGTCTGTTCGAAATCCTTTACGACACAGGAGACCATGACCAATGCCAATACGGCAAAAGCGTGGATTGTTGACCGGTTGGGCGCGGAAGACAGTGTTCGTTCGCATTTTGTCGCTGTATCAAGCAATACGGGGAAAGCGTCGGAATTCGGGATCGGTGAAGAAAATGTTTTTCGTATGTGGGACTGGGTTGGCGGAAGGTACTCATTATGTTCGGCTGTAGGTTTGTCTCTCATGATCGCAATTGGTCCGGAGAATTTTGAAAGGATGCTGGACGGATTTCATTTGATGGACAGGCATTTCCGGAATTCTGATCTTGAGTCGAACATACCGGTGATACTTGCGTTGCTGGGAATATGGTATAATAATTTTTTCGGTTATGAGACTCATGCTGTGCTGCCTTATGAGCAGTACCTGGCGAAGCTGCCTGCGCATTTGCAGCAGCTTGACATGGAGAGCAATGGAAAATCCGTGGACAGGGATGGTGTGCCTGTTGACTATCAGACCGGTCCGATTGTATGGGGTCAGCCCGGGACCAACGGTCAGCATGCCTTTTATCAGCTTCTACACCAGGGACGGAAACTTGTGCCCGCCGATTTCATCGGCTTCCTGGAATCCTGTGAATCCTGCGGGGACCATCATGACAAACTGATTGCAAACATGATT
The DNA here is from genome assembly GCA_964440205.1 of uncultured Victivallaceae bacterium. Classification (GTDB taxonomy): domain Bacteria; phylum Verrucomicrobiota; class Kiritimatiellia; order UBA8416; family CAYSRM01; genus CAYSRM01. Next base: position 4,193 of record CAYTRK010000174.1, on the reverse strand, counting down.
GCGCAGACCGAGGCTCTTGCTTTTGGGAGGACCGAAGAGCAAGTACGCAGGGAAGGGGTGGAAGGTAACCTGGTAATGCACAAAGTATTCGAGGGGAACCGTCCGTCAAATGTTATTCTGGCACAGAAGCTTACACCTGAGACGCTTGGCGCCCTGGTTGCTCTTTATGAGCACAAGGTGTTTGTTCAGGGTGTGATCTGGCGGATCAACTCATTTGATCAGTGGGGTGTTGAGCTTGGGAAGGCGCTTGCCGGAACGGTGCTCAAAGAAATCAAAGACAGTGACAGGCCTCTTTCTCATGATCCTGCGACGAACCGGCTTGTTAACGCTTACCGTTCAGGGAGTCTGCCCGGCGACAGAGCTTGATGATAAAGCATCATTTTAAGGCCCAGCCGCGCGGCTGTATATTCACTTACCTGGCTGCCGGGCACAGGAGATGTTTCCACTATATCGGCGCCGATGACGGTTTGTGATTCAAAGGTAGAGCGCAGTATTTGCAGTAGTCTGTACCATGAAAGGCCGCCGGGTTCGGGGGTTCCGGTGCCTGGGACCAGGGAAGGGTCCAGGGCGTCTATGTCCAGCGTGACGTAGGTGAATGCCGCATTGGAGAGGATTCCGGATATTTTTTGAAGATGCTTTTGGATTGGATCTTCTGCCAGTTGTTTTGCGCCTATTATGCGGTCGAGGGTGTTGCTTTGCTTCATGTGGTTATATTCGCCGGCGGAAAAACTTCTTATGCCTGCGGAAACAAAGTCAATGCCCGTTTCCTCGACTCTGCGCATGACGCAGGCGTGTGAATTTTCTGTCCCCTCATATTCCCGCCTCAGGTCGGTGTGCGCGTCGATGTGCAGCACGGCGATGTCTTTCCACGTTTCCCGGGCGGCTTTTATCAAGGGCGCCGAGACCGAGTGTTCCCCGCCGATAGAGAGCAGAAATCTTTTTTCCGCAAAAACAGGCCGGGCTATGGATTCAATCATAGAAAGGCAGGCTTCCTGTTTCATGTTCCTGAACTCGGGGGCTGGCAGCGTCTGAACGCGGAGGTTGACGGTTGTCATAAGTTCCTCGTCGAAATCCTCTGTTTCGCGGCTGGCACGCAGGATAGCGTCCGGGCCTGCCGCGGTTCCGCTTCCGTAGCTGACAGTGCGTTCGTAGGGCAGTGGCAGAACAACGTAGGGGGCGGACGGATCTGCCGCTTCTTCTGCTGATTTGTCTAAAAAGTGCGGGTTATTCATCAGCGTTCAAAATATGTATAGCCATCCATTGCTTCGATAAACGCATTCAGGATGGCATTTTTGTCTGTTTGCGCGTTGGTGTCGGCTGATCCGATAAGGGATCGGAGGTTTTTTTCCAGCTTCTTGCGATTGTATCCAACATCTTCGAGTACGCCCCCGACTGTTGTGCCGGGGATTTCGCGGTTGTAAACGACTTTTCCGTTGTCGCCGACGGTCAGGTGTACAACGTTGATCTCGCCGAGCAGGTTATGCAGGTCGCCGAGTGTTTCCTGGTAGGCGCCGACGAGGAATACGCCCAGGTAATATTCCTCATCATTGAGTTCGTGGAGTTTGAGAGTGGGCGAGCGTCTGCCTGCCAGGGCGAAGCGGTTGAGTATGCCGTCGGAATCGCATGTTATATCGGCAATAACCGCGTTTCTTTGCGGCTTTTCCTGTAGGCGATGGACAGGCATAACGGGGAACACCTGATCGATTGCCCACGAATCGGGCAGGGATTGAAAAAGGCTGAAATTCCCGTAGTAGACGTCGGGTAGGGCGGGTTCAAGTTCTCTGAGCGCTTCCGGCAGGTATTTCTGTTTGCTGGATGCATCTGAGATTTTCTGTATGAGATTCCAGAAAGTGTTTTCTGCGTAAGCTTTTTCTTCCAGGGATATTTCGCCGAGCACAAACTGCTCCCTGACCTGATCTCTATAGTACACGGCGTCGTTGAATGCTTCCTGCAGGTGACCGGGCCTGACGTAGTCGGAGACTTCGCAGAGGCTTTCTGTTGCGCGGGAACAGCGGAAGGCGGGATAGTCCTCTCTGGTGTTCGGGCGGAAGCTCCTGGCATGTAGCACATTGAATACGAGCACTGAATGGGCGGCGACTGTTGCTCTCCCTGATTCGCTGACGATGTCGGGATGTTTTATACCGGCCTTTTCCGAGACGTTCTTTATTATGTCAACGACATCCGCGGCGTATTCTCTCAACGAGTAGTTTCTGCTGTCCGGTTCATTGGCCTTTGCCCCTGTATAGTCCATGGCCAGGCCACCGCCCACATTTATTACCTGCATGCATGCTCCCATGCGGCTCATTTCGGCATAGAACCGGCTGGCTTCTTTAAGGGCTGTGCGGATGCGTGTTATGTCGGGCACCTGGCTGCCGATGTGGTAGTGAAGCATCTTGAGGGTTTTGAGCATTCCTGCCGACCTGAGCTGGGCTATGGCTTCTATTATTTGCGAGGCGGTCATTCCGAACTTGCCCTCGTCGCCTGAAGATTTATCCCAGTGTCCTCCTGAAGTGCTGGAAAGTTTAACCCGGATTCCAAGGTTTGGCTGAACGTTCAGTTGTTTTGCCCTGTCGATTATAGTTTGCAGTTCTGCGGGCATTTCGACAACGAGGAATATGCGCAATCCCAGTGATGTAGCGTACAGAGCGAGATCGATGAACTCCTGATCTTTGTACCCGTTGCAGATAATCATTGAATCCCGGGAGGAGATATGCGCTGTAGCTGCGAGTAGCTCGGCCTTGCTTCCGGCTTCCAGTCCGTGACTGAAAGGCTGGCCGAACTCGACTATGTCTTTCAGGACCTGCTGTCTCTGGTTGACCTTTATCGGGTATACTGCGTGATAGTTGCCGGTATATGAAACTTCGGATATTGCTTTTGAAAAGCAGTTGTGCAGACTTTTTATTCGGGAAGCAAGGATGTCATCGAAGCGCAGCAGAGCAGGCAGGTTCAGGCCGCGGCGGGCAAGGTCTCTCACGGCATCGGCCAGATTGATGCACGAGGGGTTTTCACGGCCGAAAGGCCTGACCATTACATCTCCTGATGAGGAGACATCAAAATAGCCGTTTCCCCAGAGGCCAACGCCGTAAAGCTCGGCTGCGTCCTGCGCGGACCATTTTTTGTGGTGATGGGAGGGCATGTTATCTGAAGAAATTACCGAAAGGGCTGTCTTTTCTGTCTGGTTTGATCCCGCTTCGTGTTTCAGGCCCTTCTTTGTAAGGGGGCGGGCCAATGAACGCGTCGTCTTCTTCGATTTCGTTGCGCCAGCCGTAGGGGCCTGTATTCCAGCCGTAATGTTTTGCTGCTTCCTGCATTTGCACCATTTTGTACTCGTTGCCCGCCATGATGTACACGAAGAATGCGATTGCAATAAGTATCGGGTCGAACGGATGGAGAGCATAAATTCCGAAAAGTATTGCAATTATTTTGCCAAGTTGCGCTGCTATATAGGTGGCCTTGAGTCGGCCGACTTTTCGCGCCAGCAGGGAACGGAAGACCCGGCCTCCGTCCATCGGAAATGCGGGGATCAGGTTGAAAATGGCCAGAACGATATTCAGCCATCCCAGCAGTTCAATAATATTGAGCTGGCGCACAGGTTCAATTCCCATGGCTGGCAGCGGGATGATACGGCCCAGGAATATGCCTGAAATGCCCAGGCCCACGCTTACCAGCGGCCCTGTTATGGCCATAAGGAGTTCGTCTTTCGGGCGGGTGGGAATGCTTTCCATCTGGGCGGCCCCTCCGAAAAAAAACAATGTGATCTGCCTGACTTTGCATCCCTTCTTTATGGCGATGAAAGAGTGTCCCAGTTCATGCAGGGCTATGCTTATGACGAGTCCGGCGGCAAAGACCAGGCCGTAAAGGGACCTGAACTGGAAGACTGCCAACGCTGCCAGCACTACCAGCGATATATGGACTTTTATAGGAATGCCCATTACCGTTGCAATTTTGTATGATTGTTTGAACATCAGATCTGTATTCTCGCATGTGTGCAGGACCTATGTCTAGCCTGATCTATTCATGAAAAAAGCCAAGCAAGTTGTAAGCGGCCCCATACTGATATAGGTTGTCACTTTAACTGATAAAAGTGGCTATATGCCGTAGATTTGTTTAAGGGTCTTCCGCGGAATCTGTGGGTAGGTTTGTTTTCTTAATGGTTCCTGAACCGACAATCCTCCTGCATCGGTGGAAGCAGG
>CAYTRK010000173.1:0-5413 GCA_964440205.1 uncultured Victivallaceae bacterium | reverse complement strand
TCTAACCATCTGCCAAATGGTCAGTTAGACAGATAAGAGTCCGGATTTCTTACCAGAACCCTGCTGTACTGGGAGAGAATATCCAATGATGAACACGGAATATTCAATGATCAAGTGAAGAGGAAGAAAAGCCACGTCAGCGATGATATCGCTAAGTGGCCACTTGCCGCAGAGCGGCGACGTGGAAGAGGGGGAGAAGAAAACTACGAAAGGCGCTTCCTCCTTCGCCGGGCCTACGGGTTGACTAAAGAAAGGGCGCGAAAAGGGGAGGGGGAACCACCGCGCTCATTCTTACCGGCGTCGGCTGACGCAACGAAATTCCTCACAGCAACCCTGAACCGGACTGGATCGTCGAAGGTTTCGAGGAACTGACCAAGCGGGTTAAAGCAGAACTTGATTTGCCATAACCTGTGCGCTCCCCGATGAAGGTTTATGAATAAGTCAGGCTTGCACCCTGATGGCACAGATCCTACTATGCTGCTATGGAAAACAGGTTTACAGTTGAAAACCTTGGCGAATGCACCGTCAATACGCCCATGGAGGCGCCAAGATTCATTGACGCCGAAGACGCGGTGCTGGTAGACCCCACCCTGAGGGCACAGAGAGATAATTCCTGCGAGCTCCCCGAGTGTCTGGAGCAGGCAGGTCCACGGCAGAAGATATTTTTCGACCCAGCGAAGACAAAAGCTGCGATAGTCAGCTGCGGAGGGTTATGCCCCGGGATAAACGATACTATCCGCGGTATTACAATGATTCTCTGGCATCGCTACGGAGTGCGGAACATTCTCGGGCTGAGGTATGGATATGAGGGACTCGTTCCATCTCTGCACCAACCGATTGAATTGACTCCTGAAATTGTGGAGGACATCCATAAAGATGGAGGCACAATGCTTGGAACTTCGCGCGGTCCGCAGGATATCGGTAAAATGGCCGATTTTCTGCAAGAGCGTGGAATTGACATATTGTTCACTATAGGGGGCGATGGAACACAGCGGGGCGCTCAGGAAATAAGCGATGAAGTTTCCCGACGTAACCTCGGAATTGCAGTGATCGGCATACCGAAGACCATTGACAATGACATTGTTTTTACTGAGCGCAGCTTCGGGTTTGAAACAGCGGTGGCCATGAGCATGGATCCCATCCAGGGCGCACACCGTGAAGCCCAGGCAGCGCGAAACGGCATCGGGCTGGTAAAGCTAATGGGAAGGCATTCGGGTTTTATAGCCGCCTATGCCACGCTTGCCTCAAGCGATGTTAACCTGGCGCTGGTTCCGGAAGCGCCGTTCACTACTGAAAAGATACTTTCTTTTCTGACGCAGCGGCTGAAGAAAAAATCCCATGCCGTTATCGTGGTCGCAGAAGGCGCAGGGCAGGACCAGGTCAGCTCGCCGGGTAAAGATGAATCGGGCAACAAAAAGCCCGGTGACATAGGACTGTTTCTGAAAGAGCGGATAACCGAGCGCTTTACGTCTTCCGGAATCCCTGTCACGGTCAAATATATCGACCCGTCCTACACAATCCGAAGCTCTCCGGCTAGCGCGGATGACTCGGCCTATTGCTTTCGCCTTGCGGCGAATGCGGTGCATGCGGCCATGACCGGCCGGACTAACATGCTTGTAGGACAATGGAACGGATATTTCGTCCATGTACCCATGAGGGAAGTTGCTAACAAGCGCAAGACAATCGATACTTCTGCAGACCTCTGGCAGAGCGTGCTGGACAATACCGGCCAGCCGTGGAAACTTATCTGAACCTGTCATGGCGGAGCACACAGACAGCGGGTACATCGGTAACTCACTCTTCCCAGGGACAGACAATCCGGCAAGGGGAAGCGAGCAAGACGGGGTTATAAAATTTTCCGGCGAGGATCTGAAGAAACTGGCCCGGGAAATAGCGTTGCGGCAGGAAAAAGAACCCGAACAACCCCGTTCTGATAAGAAGTGGAAAAGGAGACGGTGAAGGCAGCAAAGAACTGACCACATCCCTTCCCCTTTTCGCGTTCTTTCTTTAGTCACGCCGTAGGCCCGGCGAAGGAGGAAGCGCCTTTCGTAGTTTTCCCCTCTTCTCCTCTCCCCTCACGTCCCACGTTCTACATCCCACGTTCTACGTTCTTCCTCCCACATCCCTTCCCCTTTTCGCGCCCTTTCTTTCCTCGCCATTGACGCGGGGTGCGCTGCGCGGGTACAATATGAATTTGTCTTTGAGAGTAGGATTATAATATGCGACACATACTTATTCTGAGTTCAATCATAATTGCGACATTAATTCTTGCGCCGGTAAACGCTGAAGACTGGCCGAACTGGCGGGGGCCGGACTGGGACGGGACTACCAGCGAGTCCGACTGGGACCAGCAAGCCCTTGCTTCCGGCCCGGTGATCATGTGGTCAAACAATCTTGGCAGGGGCTACTCGGCGCCTGCTGTGGCAGACGGAAAACTTTTCATCGCTGGAAACCTTGATAACAGGGACATAATCTACTGCCTGGATGCGGCGACGGGAGCCGAAATCTGGCGGCACAGCTATAAATGCATCTCGGGTTCATACCCAGGTCCACGCTCTTCGGCGGCTGTTTCCGGCCGTAAAGTCTACTTTGTCAGCAGGAAAGCCGACGTCTTCTGTCTGGATGCCGGGGACGGTTCGGTAAAATGGGAACGCGACCTGATGCGGGAATTCGGAGCCAAAGCGCCAAAATGGGATTTTGCCACTTCGGTGCGCCTTTACAATGGGATGGCGCTGATCAATGCATGCGAACACGGCATTGCTCTGGACGCTGCCACGGGAAAGAAAGTATGGGCAAGCAAGCCCGGGGTGGGCAACTATTCCACGCCGGCAGTGTTTACTTATGATTCAAGGGCTTATGCTGCGATATACGGCAGGGAAAGCTTCAACATCATTACGGCGGACAAAGGCAAGGTCGTCTGGTCAACCCGCTGGAATACATCGTACGATGTGAACGCCGCCGATCCATTGATTCAAGAAGACCGCATTTTCATTTCTTCGGGCTATGGCAAAGGTTGTGCGCAGTTCCAGTTTGATGGAAAGGAGGCCGAACTGTTGTGGAAGAACAGGAATATGCGCAATCACTTCAGTAGTTGCGTGCTTGTTGACGGTTATCTGTATGGGATAGACGGCAATGCCGGGAAAGGACGGCTCAAGTGCCTTGACTGGAAGACAGGTGAAGAAATGTGGTCCGAAAACCTCGGCTTCGGCGCTCTTTGTGCGGCAGGCAACAGGCTGATTATCCTGAACGAACGCGGAACACTTCACATTGCGGCGGCGACGTCTTCCGGATACAGAGAATTCTCCAGTGCGCGAGTATTAAAGAGGCCGAAATGCTGGATTGCGCCGGTCCTCAGTAATGGACGGATATATTGCCGCAACGATAAAGGCACACTGGTCTGTATAGATGTCAGGGGCAAACAGAAGGGGCGAACAGAAGATGACGGTTGAGAAAAAAGGGCGCATCATAATTGCCTGCAATTGTTCGCATTACGGACTTATAGACCGCCGGAAACAGGATCGGTATCTTCAGAAGGCGGATAACGAAGGCATACGAATTGAAACTGTTCCCGATCTTTGCGGAGCCGTTGTTGAGCAGAAGGAGAAGATCGCGGAGCTGGTCAAAGGGTATGACAGCACAATCGTAGCTTGCCATCCGCGTGCCATAAAGGGTCTGATGAGGGTAGTGGGTATCGACCTGTCCCGGGAATTGGTAAGCTTTGTTAATGTGAGAAAGGAGCTTTCACACGGGACTGTTTCATTCTCTGACAGTAATCCGGACGCGGGCAATTCCGGCGCGTGGGTTCCGTGGTATCCGGTTATAGACCGCGAGCGTTGCAAAGATTGCGGTCTTTGTCTTGAGTTCTGTTTGTTTGGAGTCTACGAAAAAAAAGACGGCAAGGTGTTAGTATCCAATCCTGCCAACTGCAAGACCAACTGTCCTGCCTGCGCCCGGATCTGTCCGGAAGCGGCAATAATGTTTCCTAAATTCAACGAATCGCCGGTGGATGGTGATGAAATTGGCGAATTGTCTGAAGCCAGATCGAAAATCAAGGTTGATATGGAGAAGCTTTTCGACGGGGATATTTATGAGAAACTTGCAGCTCGTCGAGCCAGAAACAGGAAATCGATCCTGACCCGGGATGCTGGAAAAGCCCTGGCAGAAAGGGAAGCTTGTTCGCGTGGAGAGGACGGCAAAAACTGTTAATGATTTTTTCTCTGACCAGAAGGCTCATCACCGGTGTTGATAAGCGGTGTCTTCGATTGCTGTTATGGAACGGGGTTTTCAAGGGCGGACTTTCTGTTCAAGCCTTCAAAAAAAGAATGAAGAAGACCGGAGAAACGTTCCCTCCTTTTCTTTTTATATCTGTTACCAATGACTGCAATTTGACCTGTGAGGGTTGCTGGGTTACACGTTCCGATCCGCCGCGCAATATGACTATGGAACTTCTCGACAGCATTGTCGGCAGGGCAAAGACGCAGAAGAAATCGTCGGTATTCGGAATACTTGGCGGCGAACCTTTGCTGTGGGATGGTCTGATTGATTTCTTTGAGAAACACCGGGACGCATATTTTATTCTTTTCACGAATGGATTGCTGCTGGACGATGCTTTCTGCAGTGCGCTGCGTAAGCTGGGGAATGTCACGCCGCTTGTGAGCATTGAGGGCGACGTACAGGCAAGTGACAAGAGACGTGGCGGCAAAGGCATTTATGAGAGTTCCATCGGGGCACTTGATGCATGTAGAAGAAACAGGCTTGTTACCGGTGTTGCAACCAGCGTGTGCAAGTCCAATATCAGATTCGTTATGTCCAGCCACTTCATTTCGAGCCTTGAATCCATGGGGGTCCATCATCTCTGGTACTATATTTACCGCCCCGTGGGTGATCGGCCTCATCCGGAACTTGCTTTGGATGCGAAACAGATTACAGACTTGCGCGAGTTTCTTGTTGATATAAGAAAGAACACTCCAATGGTCGTAATCGACGCCTACTGGGACGCCGACGGCAATCCTGTCTGTCCTGCTGTAACCGGGATAAGCCATCATATTAATCCCGACGGATTTGTAGAGCCCTGTCCGCCGATACAGTTTGCCGATCAACGGATTCGGGAAGAAGGCGGATTTTCTTCTGTATTTGATTCCAAATGCCTGAAATCCTTTCGAGAGTTTGCCGACGGGTGTAACGGCGGATGCGTGTTGATGGAGAAACCGCGCGAGCTTTCCGGTTTTCTGGATAAGCCCGGTGTTGTTGATACCAGCGGACGTTCCGGCTTAAGGGGAGAGCTGGAAATTATGGATTCTATTCCCAGTCATGGCGATGCAATAAGAATTCCTGAAAAACACTGGCTTTACAGGATGGCGAAGAAAAGATGGTTCTGCGGGTTTGGCGCGTATGGGTAAGGGAGGGGGGAGGG
>CAYTRK010000172.1:0-5447 GCA_964440205.1 uncultured Victivallaceae bacterium | reverse complement strand
GCAGTAGTGCTATCCGCGCTCGCAGCAGGAATTCTGTGAGATATGCGGGTTAACCGCTTTCTTAACCGCAACTCTTGATCGGATACCCTTCAACGACTGACTTTCACCGAGACGGGAGGAGTGTCGTTTCGGGCACATATAAAGAACCGAATTAACCCACAGATTCTGCTGAGGAGCCAAAATTTCTTTCCCCGAAACCCTGCCGGCCTGGGCCCAAAATAACCCCAGAATACTCTCTCCACAACTTTTTAGCCTCGAAAAAGATTCGCATATCAGCCACAATTTCCTATAATACTTTAATAAATACAGATCTGACAGAAACAAGACTGAACCGATGAAGTCTACTATTCTTTACATTGTACTGGTGACCGGGATTCTCGTAATGGCGGGCGCGACTGTGCTCCTGACGCGGGCAGTCCTCCGTGGCACAGCGATAGAAACCCGTGACCCCCCGCCCGCCGCGCGGACCGATGAGCGCCATACCGACCCGGTAAGAGGACGGGTTACAATCGATATTCCCGAAAAAACCGCCCCGTCTGATCAGCCGCCGCAACCAGAAGAAAAAACCAAAAAGGTAGCGGGAACCGAACAATACGACGCGAAACTCGCGCAGGACAAAACCGGCAAAGTTACCGCCGACAGCGGATCTGCAAAGGTTAAACAGGGGATCGTCTCATACGTCTACGGGGCCGCGGCTGCGACCGATAAAGCAGGCGAATCAAGGATTCTGAAGCTGAAATCCAGCATTCTTCCTGGCGACACTCTTTCAACAGGTAAGAAATCCAAACTGGAAGTACGGTTTCCCGACGACACTACACTCTCGATCGGCGCCAAAACCACTATTGCCGTCGACTCGTACCTTTTCAGTGAAGCGCAAAAAGAAAAGAACGGAATGTCCGTGCGTATCATCAAAGGTATATGTCGCTTTGTTACCGGGGCGGCAACCAAACTCAACCCGGATAACTTCTCTGCCCGTACTTCTCTTATGACTATAGGAATACGAGGATGCGACTTTGCTGTCGAATCCGCTGAAAATTCCGACAGCGTCTACGTAATCGATCTGGCGGACACTGAATCAGTAACAGTCACTGCCGCACAACAAGGACAGGAAGTTACCGACATAGCCGTCGATAAAGGCGTCAAACTGACTACCCGCGAGACCTCTACTGTCCGTATTTCAGAGGAACGAACAGCTGTAACCGTTACCCGCGGCAAAGGCATTAATCGCCCTCGGAATATGAGCCTTGAGGAAACAAGACAGATCATAGACCGGACATCTCGCCTTGTCAGCGCTTCTTACCAAATGAAGCAAAACGCAGGCGAAACAGTGTTTACGGTCAGGCCAAAGCAGAGGGAATCCAATAAGTAATGCTCCGAAAATACATAACCTCCGCCGTCTGCTGGCTCGCTCCCGTTTGCCTCTGCATCTGCAGCCATGCGCAGGAACAAAACCAGAATCACGTTAAAATCAGACTGAAAGATGCCAATCCGCGGTCCGTTGCCGTAAGAGTAGAAAGTCCAGCGCTGCAGCCCCATTTCTTCAGTGACAGCCGAGGGAACGCACTCAACGTTTCAGTTGTCCGCAAAATCTACCCGGGAACCGATTTGTATATTTACAGCGACAACCAGCAGACGGAATATGTCTTCCATGTGCGGACTGGCGCAGATCCGTCTCTTATCCGATTCGGCTACTCGGGAACTGAAACTCCCGTTCTTACGCCGGACGGCTCTATTCACGCGCCACTCGGAGGACAGGGCGTGATGTCCCAGGAGGAACCAAAGGCATTTGTACACTATGAAAAAAAACGCAAAGAAAGCATACCCGTTAGCTATACCCCCTCAAAACAGCAAACTTTCTACCTGAAAACCCCGCGCCGGCTTCTGGAGCCATACCAGCGCCTGAACGAAACACTCATAAACGTCATTCCTCCGGGCGGAATGCCGGGCGGACCGAATTACAGGTTCTTTGTAGCCAAATATGAAACCACGAACGCGCAGTTCGTCCGCTTTCTTAACAATGCCCAGGCCAACCGAAAGAACATGCGCGGCACAAATATGTGGTTCGGAACACAAGGCAATATCTGGTTCCATCCCGAAAAGAAACGCGAATCGGTCCTGTTCAGGATCGGCAACAGCAGAATCGTTTACGATCCCAGCAAAGCCGAAGGCCAGCGCTACAGCAACTATATCGCGCCCGATGGCTCTAAGCCTTTTACCGATCATCCCGCCTGCGGGGTCTCATGGTACGGAGCTGTAAAATACTGCAACTGGCTCACCCTTGAAGCCGGCAGAGGTCCAGCCGAACAATGCTATACCGAAGGCGCTAATGCGCTGGCCTGGGCCCCCGTAACTGCCACCAACTGGGCCGAGGGAGAATTCAGCCAGGCAGAACGGAACCTCTGGCTCAGCTTCAAAGGCTTTCGCCTCCCCATGACCGGTGACAAGCCGTCCATCGTCACCACAAACGCTCATAATGAGTTTCTCAAGGCCGCTTCATGGACCGGAGCCAACAGTCTGCCTTACGGTTTCGGGCGCTACGAAAGCGACCCCCTGGATGCTAACTTCGGCGTTGCCCCCGAAATCCTCGGCCTTAAAACAACTCCTGTCGGTTTTTTCAACGGAGATACCCGCATAAAGCGTCTCAAAACCAAACGGAATCTGAATTACTACGGTGTCCATGATCTCAGCGGTAACGTTGCAGAGTGGGCCACCGCTCTCCCGGTTTCTTCCAACCTCCAACTCCTCACAGGTTCCGACTTCAAAAACGGACCCAGACCGGTATTTGAGGCTTCGCCGCAACCTCCGCATTTTACCGATGAGTCAACAGGTTTCAGGGTTGCCAGCTCTTACATGGAGGAATACAACCTGACTGTTCACGTTCTTGTCAGTTTCTATATGGAACCCGGGATGCGAATAGACGTTCCCTTTCACGAAGATATCCCCCCGGAAAAGTACGAGCCCGCAAAAATCGAACCTCTCCAGCCGTCGGAGCCGGACGGTCCGGACATGGTCGTTTCCGCTGCCGACGACGACGAATACCAGGAAGAACCAGATTCGGTCACGTACACAACAGAACCAGAGCTTCCGGAAGAAGACGAAGATGAGGATGAAGATGAACCTGGCCCGCCGCCCACGCCGGGACCACCCGGACCGCCCGGACCGCCTAAACCACCCGGACCGCCCACGACCACTACGACTACTACTACGACAACAACGACTACTACTACCACGACTACTACCACGACAACTACTACCACGACAACAACTACTACTACCACGATTCCACCGACGTGGAACCTGAATGTGCGTTCACAGGCGCCGGGAGCGGGTGTCCAGGTTAGCGTCGACTTGCCCGATAACAACGGGGATACCGACGGTAATACGTCTTTCACGAGGATATATTCCGACGGCGACACAGTTCAACTTTCCGCGCCGGCTTCCGCAGGGGTCAATAGTTTCCATCAATGGTCGGTAAACGGCACAACAACCACAAACAGACAGGTGACGATAACCATGGATTCGGATTACACCGCTACTGCGGTGTACCTCTATGTGCCCCCCACTATCCCCCGCCCCGACATAAGCCCCGGGGGGCTTTAGACCGACAGGAACGAGGTAATGATAGCGCTGCTTTCGATATTCCTGACCATTGCAATACTCGCATTAACCGGCGCTTCAGGCTTCAGATGGTCACTATTTCTGATTCCGGCAATGACCGCGGCAGCGGCAGCATGGGTAAGAAGATCGGATACAGCCTCACTGCACAACCCGGTGCTTCTGTTCGGAATACTTTTCGTCTTTTTTGCCCTTCTCTCCGTTCTTCCCGTGCCCCCGCCATTCGATACCTTCCCGCAAACCAGGCGAAACATCCAGAATCGTACCGCCGAGGCGGCGTTTGAAACGGCCGAAGAACTTAACCTTGCCCATAATAAACTGGCCCTGTTTTCCCTGAGCCGAAACCGAAGCGGCAGCGCAAGAATGCTTCTGCTGATCCTGGCAGCGATGGCAATCGGTTCATCAGCATCAAGTCTCCCTCAACGAAGAAGACGGCAAACCCTGCTTTTCCTCGCTGGAACAGGATTCCTGATAGCTGCCCTTGGATACGCTTCTCAACATCCGTTTCCACAGGAAAAAACTATCTGGTGGCTTTTCAATATCCCGCATGGACGCCCCGTCGGGTGTTTCCTGAACCGCAACCATTTCGGCGGCTTCCTGGCAATGCTTCTGCCGGTCCCTGCAATGCTTTTCGCGCGGGAAGTGTCACTGCGCAGAAGAAAATCACTGCTTGCCGTATTCCTGATATTCATAGCAACCATGTCTTTCGCCCTGATTATGTCTCTTTCCAGGGGCGCATGGATAGCAGGATCTGCCTCGATGATTATAACCTTCGGCTACCTGTGGATAAAACGCGGCAGATCCGCCGTGATCCCCATCGTACTGATGTCCCTGCTTATTGCGATAACTCTCAGGTTATCTGCAACAGAGAGCGCCAGGCAGCGATTTGAAGAATTCCGGCAGGACACAACAAAACCGCAAATAACATTGCGCTTTCAGACGTGGCGCGACAGCCTGAGAGTCATGGCCGCCTATCCGCTTTTGGGAACCGGACTCAATGCGTTCGAAATGGTCATACCCAGGCACAGGTCGACAACCACAAGAAAATCTATCTCTCATGCGGAAAACGAATATCTACAACTGCCCTGCGAACTCGGAGCCGCCGGCATACTGGTTTTCGGTCTATTGGTTGCAGGCATATACAGATGGGCATCCATAAACAGCCGTAAAATACCTGACGAGGCAGATTTTCCGTGGCATCGCGCAATCATGCTTGGCTCCACAGCCGCCCTGCTAAGCCACAGTTTCTTTGATTTTGTGATTCGTTCCCCACTCTATCTGCTGACCTACGTCGCCGTCATCTGCTGCTGCGCCGGTCCCGGAATATCCCCCATACGGCAAAACCAGTCATCTCACCGCACTATTAAGTTAATATCAATCTGGACCGGCGCCCTCTTTGTCATCGCGGCAACATGCTTTTTCAACCGTCAGATAAGCTGTCACGACTCGTCCGACTGGCTGGAAACAGCAAGCTCCTCAGATCTCTGCGAAGCGCTCGAATGGGCTCCGACCTCATGGCAAATATGGTATCATCTAGGCCGCAATGCTATAATGGCGGGTGACAAGGAATCGCGAACTTTCGGAGAACAATGCATATCGCAGGCGCTGCACTACGATCCTGCAAATTACCGCGTATGGAAGGAACTCTGCCTCGTCAGGCTCTCTCTCGGAGATCGACACGGGGCCAGACAGGCATTCAGAGAACTGCGGCAACTGAGGTCATGGGTCCGGGTACCCGGCATGACCGATGTAAACGAAAACAAAACAAAATAATTCGGGATCATCTGCACAATCTGTGGGTTGAAGATGGTATCCGCGCAAGCTAGAATGTG
>CAYTRK010000171.1:0-5462 GCA_964440205.1 uncultured Victivallaceae bacterium | reverse complement strand
CTTTCATCTCCTTTGCATGCGACATATCCATGCCTTTTATCATAAAGGCTCAAGAATGAGCGTTCAATAAAATCAGGATATGCCCAGTCGCGACTGAATACTTCGCATCAAAGCTCTCGGACTTGAATCTAACAATTGATCCATGTAACGAAGAAACCGCCCGCGAGAAGCTCGTTTCACATGAGGCGGCACAACCATACCTCTGCTTTCATAAAAAATCGCCAATTCAGGACCCGCAATGTCCATAAAGAAACGCATAGGGCTATGCTTCTGATTTTCAAACACAAAATTTGAGCCATGTTTTCTGTACGCTGCAAGAGGATCAATTATCGACACAACATTTCCGAAAGATATGGATGAACGAGTAATATAAGAGTCCGCGGAAATTCGAAATGATTCGGGAACTGGCAATATCTTTTCAAGAACTCCTCTACTCAATATCAAACCCGATGTCGGTGTAAACGAAGGGAAAGTTCCTCTTTCAACCCATTGCCTGTATAGGTCCCCCTGGGCCAGCGCCCACGGAAATATTTCGTCAACCAATTGAGAATCTGACATAACCTGCATCCTATGTTGCATCAACACAAAGCTGCAGCGCTCCTCCGAATGGCGACGCACCTCTTTAATCTTGTCAGGAAACCAGACATCGTCGCTGTCAAGAAAAGCTACAAATTCTCCGGAGCATAGCGCTATTCCGGTATTGAAAGCCGCACCCTGTCCGCGGTTTGTCTCGTGCATGGCTATCTTAATCAAATGTGGATCACCTTTGGTATATTCATTCATGATTTCCCAGGATTCATCAGTAGACCCATCGTCGACCATGACAAACTCATCCACCGGACTGCTTTGGGTGAGAACCCCTTCAATTGCTTCTCTCAGGTAGGACGCGCCGTTGTAGTTGCACAATAAAGCAGATATTCTTGTATCATTATTCATGCCTGTTGCCCAAAGAGCTCATCAAAGTCTCGAATCGGCCAAACGTCTAACTTTGTTGTTCTCGATACGTTGTAAATGCAACCACCATCAGCTTTGTACTTCTCCAGCGCAAACTGAAACTCCAATCTCTGCTTGTCAAGTCGCGGCATTGTCCACCGTTCACCCGGCTTTCTGTAGTCTGGGTGGAAATGGTTGCTTTCATTACCAGTAATCAGAACCTCATTCCCCATCACTTGTTTACCAGTCCTTTTCGATTGAACATCAAAAAAGAAATCCAGCCCAGTCACATATACCTCTCGAATACCCATCCACCACGCAAGTTGCAGATCCCAGTATATCACGGAATGTCCTGTGCTTACGCCGGAAATAAGATCCCACTTCTTTACATCGGCTTTCTTTGGAGGTGGATTACAAAACACTATATCATCATCTTCGCGCAACACAGAGTGAGTCGCATGTCCAAACACCTTGGCAATACTAAGACTTTTCAATTCTTCACGTATGTTTTCCGCAACAACGTAATCTGAAACAGTCAAGTATGTGGGTCTCCAATCAGTTTGATCAAAAGCCAGAAAAATTTTGTTCGAGCCAAACGTAATCTCATTCTGAAGTCTATCAAGGTCGGGAATCTGGAGGCCCGGCCCATTGGCAATCAGAAATGCACGTCGTCCCTGATGAATATCCCTCATTGCAAGAAGCCTTCTATCATTTCTTAAACTTGGCAGGGCTTTCCTGCGAAAATAAAATCCCCAGAAACGTTTTAAAGCATATATCATGTCGTGTGTCTTTGCCATACTTCTTCGAACCCTGCGATCCATAAAGCAACATTGCCTTGACATTGACGAAAAGGAATTACCGCGAACTTTATGAATAATACAAATTTTCAGTTAAAGCATAAGGAGAAAGCATGCGGCTTCAGCTAAACCCACAGCTACCCTCATAATTATCATATTGAACCGCAATTCTAAATGTCCTTCCGGCTGAAATAAAGGTCCCGATTTTTATACTCGTTCTCAAGATATCTTGCGGCAATACGATGCAGACTCGACCGCAAGCCATAGGGTCGAGTTCCTTCAATGCAAGAAAGGAAACGAGCCCAGTTGCCCTTGAGGTCACGGCGAAAAAGCACACTATCAAACAGATATCTTCCAAATTGATCGATTCTGCGTACCTCTTCAGGCATCAAAACAGTTGCCCCACATGCCTTTTCCATGGTTGCTTCTAAAGCTTCAGGACGTGCTACATCATAAGTGAAGCCCTTGCGAGCGTAAAACGCATCACCACAAACTACCACCCGCTTGTGTTTCAGTGCCATTTCAAAGCCCGCCTGGCTATTTATTGTGACACCCAGATCGGCTTCTTCGAGAATCAGCGCCGTGTTTATCCCAGTGCCATCTATAACAAATGCGTATTGCCGTAGATAAGGGCGTTCCACCAACAACCTCTTTAAAGTCAGGCTATCATAGTGCAATCGCCCTTCTTTTTCTCCTGGCGGAGGCCCGAATGAGCTGCTGCTGTTAGCCCAGGAAGCCCCATGCTTCTCTTTCGGATGCAAGCGAATCACAAAGCACCAGTCTTGCCTCTTCCGAAAAAAGTCAGAAAGCCTAATAATAAGCGAAACAGGATCGGGAAAAACTGAAGAATCCATAACTATGGACGCATCTGTCATGACCTGCCCTATAAACACGGCAACCTTTTTATCTGCGGTTATATTAAGCCGTCGACGGATATCTACATTTTCTTCGCAGTCATCATTGTCTCCAGTTACGTGTTCACGACGTTTATGCTTAACCGTTTGTCCAATAAAAACCTTGAATGCCTTGCTCTCTGATTCCGTAAAAGTTCGTGAGGGTAACCAGTCGCCTGCAAGCCTGCTGGCCTTGTGTCGATTTAGAATCATGCCTGTTGCGTTATCGCAAAAGAAGTAGTCTCTTACAAACGCCCCTTCCGTCGCTACCACATTGATACCCATATCTCGCCCCACTTCGACAATTGGTCGCGACATGGGAGTACAGCCCTGGCAGAGAAGAATAGTGTGTGGTTTTTTTTGTTCCAGAACATTGCGTGAACCTGCAATCATCCAACACACATTCTGATAGTAAAATTTTACAACATTCATTTCTCGCTCCGACGGAGGATATGAAAGAGCAATACTCTCGAGGCTGGCGAATATGCCAGCTTTAGCCATTTCCCAAAGTCGATAACCCTTAAATGATACGGATCGATAGCTGTCGCTTGTAACTTCGGGCAGTTCGCTGCTTGATACTGAGTTCCGTCCAATCTCACATATCCGGCCAAAATGAATGTATTTCGGATTATAGAGAACATGCAGCCATACCGATGCGCCAAAAACAGATTCCCAGTCCATTTTCCCCCAGTTCGCATCTTTAATAACTAATACCTGCTTGTTAGGTGACAGCGTTAAAACGACACGCTTAAGGTGTTTTTTGAACATCAGAACACATATTCCGCTTTTCTTGTTCACTTGTTCAATAATTCTGATTGCTATTGCATGTAAAAAGTTTATCAAATTAACACCCGCTTTTGCCTAAACAACCCAACAATTCCAACATTATGTACGTTGTTCAGGTTTTACTAACAATTGCCGATAGATCTGACGCTTCTGTTGAAACTTTCTTAATCCAATTCTCAATCTGTGTACGCAGCCTTTCTCGTTTATCCCAGGATTCTTCTAATCGTCTCTTGGCCTCTTCTAACGTCATATTTCTCAAATCAAGGCAATAATAGCCTTGTCCGCAATTGTTCATTGCGCCTCTATTTTTCCTGAAATAATATTCGTCTAATGCTACGCTAACAGCCGGGACGCTCTCACCAAGAGCAAAAATGAGCGGGTGGTGTTTCATAGTGAAACAAAGCTCAGAACGGGAGATGCAACCGCGAGCAATGCGGTAATCGTAGTTGTAGTTAAGCAACTTTGCTTCGCTATCCATAAGCTCTATTACAGCGTCTTCTGGCTCTTCATCAGACTCATGCATGGGGATAAATAATAATTGCGCCCTGGTCTTTTCCGATAAAAAATCGCAGAGTTCAGCAAAAAGCGCGGTCGTCTTTCCCTTAGTCAAATCTAGCTGACCCCAATAATGAAAGTTTACCGTGATCAGTGACTGTCCTGGATTGAGTCCTTGTTCACTAAGTACCCGGTTAATCGTCTTGTCATCCGCTTTATCGCAAAACAAAGCATCATCAAAAGTGGATCTTACACGGGTGCCAGTGATACCTAAACTTCTAACATCGGCCTCGGACCCTGCCTTGTCACGCAAGCCAATTATTTTAGCATTTTCAAGCCCCCATTTTGCCAGTTTACGATCCATACGGCTTTTAAATAAACCGATTGTCTGGCCCGTGAGAATTACTGGTGTACCAAGAAGATGACAGAGTCGCATGAGAAGACAGTTTTCCCATAGCCGACTTAAGGTCATCCCGGTAAGAAAGCCACCGCCGCTCACATGCAATACATCTGACCTCTGGATTAAGTCGATAATTCTGGCTTCCGCCGGGGTGCAGAACATAATCGGTAATCCAGCCCTCAGCAGGCGAGCCGACCAAATCATACGGCGTTTTACATGAAAAAACTTTTTTCTAAATCGCTGATTACTACTTCCATAATCGCTCTCTCGGTTTGAGTTAAACCAGACAACACGGGGTGCCCAGGAGCTTTCCACATTATGTTGATGGGAAGTGTACTCCGGACTAGGCGAAAACACTGTTATCTCACAGCCAGGTTTGAGCTCACGCCAACGGACAATATTCGCGCCAAGTTGCGCTTCATCACCGACGTTCCCATAGCCGTAGCCACCGGTAATAAGAATCCGTAATAGCGTTTCATAATTCTCTTGGATCGGAACACCCCATTCCTTGAACTTCTTGCTTCGCCGGGCAGGGATTCTTCGGTTGTCGTCAGGAAGAATCGGAACTAAGAACCCGGCCAGACGGGCGATACCGGTTATTCTAATTTTTATACCGCCAACACTCTTCTCAGCGAGACCCAGGCCTTTGTATATCAACTTTTGAACTTTCTCAAAAAAACTCTGACAGCCGTTCTTTACTATCCAGGCATTGTGCAACACAAGATATTTGACATATCCCGAACCACTGAAAGCTTGTTTCGTAAAACGCAGGGTACGAAGTTTTTGCTTATAATCCCGGATGACTTTATTATCCGGCGGCGGTTGGGTTGGCAGGTTCTTCGCAACGCTTTTCAGCAAGGGATGTTGTCGCCATCTATGGATGAATTGCTCTTGCTTGAAGACAGCGGTAGCGTTTTGCGAGTCTCGGATTTCATCCGCATCACATTCTTCCAAGTACAGCTGGCCGTTTGATTTCAATTCTTCTAGTGTTTTTTTTATTTCCGGGTTTCTCACGATACAAAGCGTGATCCCCTTGGGGTCTTTGCTCAGCCGACCCCAAGCATCTTTTACGGAGATATCCGCGTTTGCCACATAGAAATCCGGACAGTGCAGGCAGCATTCGTGAGCGAACCAGTAGTTGCGCCAAATTGGGGTGTA
>CAYTRK010000170.1:5178-5493 GCA_964440205.1 uncultured Victivallaceae bacterium | reverse complement strand
TTCCACCGGCGATTACCAGGCCGAAAGCCGTCCCAAAAAGCGCCGCCTCGTCGCCGCCCGTGCCCGCCCGTATCTCCATGATGGCGTTTCTGGCATCGCTTTCGTCGGGCGGCACCAGCGAGTGCAGAAGCTGTTTTTCCGCTTCTGCGAGTTTGTTCTCCAGCGACTCTATTTCCGACTGCGCCAGCTCGGCAAGATCAGGGTCAGTCCCGGAAGCAGCAAGTTCACGGTTCTGCTTTACTTCTTCCTGCAGAGAAAAAAAATGCTCCGCCTTTTCTTCCAGTTTCTTAAGTGAAGAATGCCTGCGGAGAAGCC
>CAYTRK010000170.1:0-5168 GCA_964440205.1 uncultured Victivallaceae bacterium | reverse complement strand
TCCGGCCTCAATCCTGGGCAATTCGGCCAGGGCCTGCTCTATATGGTCGGTATCAATCATAGACCGGATGCAAAAAGGACCAGGATGCGATTCCGCCGATGCCTGGTCCTTTAAAACCGTGTTTTGCTATTTCTTGCCGTATCTGCGCCGGAACTGTTCCACACGACCCTCTGAGTCAATCAAAGAGGATTGACCTGTGTAAAACGGATGGCAGGCCGAACAAGTGTTGATCTGCATGTCCTTGGCTGTAGACCGAGTCTCAATCACATTGCCGCATGCGCATGTAATAGTAGTTTTATCGTATTTTGGATGTATTTCTTTTTTCATCGTCTGTCTTCCTGTTTTGCAGGCATGGAAACTAAGCAAAAGCCGCCTCCAACGCAAGCAAATTATAATAAATCCATCCGCCCATCCTGTCAACCCCGGCGGTCCGGCAGAATAATCGGCTCCCGACCAACCTTCCGTCGCAGCCAGTTAATGCTTCGATATACGTGTTTGCAGCCGACAAGCCACCGTTCGAACCGGTATTTGCCGGGAAAATCCATGATGAGTAGTCCGACAAAAATAGTTATCAGCCCCTGCCCCGGCGTAAGCAGCATGACCAGCCCCGCCAGAATGAGGAAAGCGCCGAGAATGCTTCTTGTAATCATTACAAGCGGCAGCAGTAAAGGCATACGGGTAACCAGCGCCGACCTTTTGCGTTGCTCTCTAACAAAATAGTCCGGGCGCATGCGGATCAAAATTACCGGCGCTGTAACCATTGCGACAATCAGCACAAGCAAAGAAACTCCCGCTGCCAAACCAATCAGCAGGCCGTATTCCTCCATAACATGTTGAAACCAGACTTTCATATCAGGATCATAACCAATTCCTTTCCTTTATGCGATATACAGGGTGTCGGATTTTTGCATATCAGGCAGGTACACGTCCAGCCGTAAGGAATTAGTTGCGGTCACCCTGTCATCGTGCTATAAGATATTTTGAATGCCTACAGGCTGGAGTACACGGAAAAACTGTTTTCCGGGCAGGAAGGAAACGGATGAATACAGGAAGAACCTTTTGCGCTGTTTTGCTGGTAGTCTCAGCAGCGGGAATTTTCACTACCGGTTGCAGCGACCGTAGCGGCCAGTCTCATACCGAGGCAGGAATCAGGAGGCTCCACCAGGAACAGTACCAGTCGGCTGTAAAACTCTTTAAGGAAGCTATA
The DNA here is from genome assembly GCA_964440205.1 of uncultured Victivallaceae bacterium. Classification (GTDB taxonomy): domain Bacteria; phylum Verrucomicrobiota; class Kiritimatiellia; order UBA8416; family CAYSRM01; genus CAYSRM01. The sequence goes on along the minus strand of CAYTRK010000170.1, from coordinate 3,961 downwards.
TCCCTGAATCCCGAAAACGGCGCGGCACATTGCAACCTCGGGATTACATACTGGCGCATGGGAGAATACAATAAGGCGCTTGATCCTTTTCTGAAGGCCGCAGAAATTAACAAGGAGGATCCTCTGCCGCATGAATACAGAGGGCTGATTTATATCGAACTTGAGGACTGGGATGAAGCCCGTATGTCCTTTTATTCCGCTCTTGAACGAAACCGCGATTCCGCAAAGATAGTGACCTATCTTGCCCTGGTAGAACTCAGAAGCGGCAACACATTCAAAGCGCGCATGTTCCTGCAGAGAGCATTGGAGATAGATCCTGTATATGCCCCGGCTCTATATAACCTCGCAATGTTGCACAGCGGAGAAGCTCCGGAGGATGCATCGACTGACGATCAAATAAATGCCGCCAGGGCAGCGGAATATTTCGAAGATTACCTGGATGTCGCCGATGACGAGACTCGCAAGCAGAAAGCTTCCCGCTACCTGCAGAAGGTCCGACTGGAATCGGCTGTGCCGCACGCTGAAGAAGAATTTTTCTCCCAGCCGACCACCCCGCCGGCGGAAACAGATTCCGGCCGTGAACCTGGGCCTGAAACCGAAGCAGAGCCCGAGACGGAGACAGCCGCGGAACAGCAGGAGCCCGATTCCGGGCGCCCTGAAGATATCCATCCTGCGATTCTCAGCGTGCGCAAAGCGCTGGCAGATCACGAGTACGACAAAGCCCTGATCCTGTTGAACGAAGCTCTTGATGAAAATCCTGAAAATTCCGATCTCTTGTGGGAACTTGCGGTTGTCTACGACCGCCATCTCGAATACAAAGAGAAAGCGAAGGATGTCTACCGCAGGTTTGCGCGCCTTTTCCCCGATGATCCCAGGGTGAAAAAGGAGGAAATCACAGAACGGACATCATCGCGATCTTCCGAAGAAGACAACATCCCGCGAAACCCCGGCGAAGCGCTCGAAGAATGGGGGAAGGGACTGCAGTTCCACGAAGCCGGTGATATAGCCGAAGCTATCAATTATTATAAGAAAGCCTTGTTGCTCGACAGGAAGTGCTTTAATGCCGCTTACAACCTCGGGATCGCATACAGGGAAAAAGAACAGCATAAGCTGGCTGAAACCGCCTTGCGGCAGGCAGTCAAAATAAAGCCCGGGAAACCCCGGGCTTTATACATGCTCGGCCTTGTGCAGTCTGAGCGGGATAAATACCGGGATGCGATTGAAAATCTCAACAAAGCGCTGAGACTGAAACCAGACTACGCCCAGCCGCATTTTGTGTTGGGTCTTGTTTACCACCGGAAAAAACGCAAGGATCTGGCCAGAACCCACTTCAGGCATTGCGCCGAGCTTGCCGAAGGAAAAAGACTTGGCAAACGAGCCGAAGAGTGGCTGGAATTTCTGGGGAACTGACGCAACCTGTCATGGAGAATTTTCCTGTACCCAATGTCGTTGACATCGTTGCTCTGGCGGTAATTACGCTTGGAAGCCTCCTGGGCATAAAGCGCGGATTGTCGGGAGAACTCGCAAGATTGCTTAGCGTAACCGCAGCTTTCATATTCGGCATAGAGTTCTGTAACCCTTTCGGAACATGGCTTGTAGAACACTCAAGGCTGGGTGTCCGATCAGCCTACGCGTTTGCTTTTCTTGTTACAATTGTGGTTGCTTTTATCATTCTGCTGGTCTTGCGTTTTACCTTGAAGCGAGTCATAAAGGTGGTCATCGCCGAAGAATTTGATAGGATAGGCGGATTGATCGCCGGATTTATCAGCTCCGTGCTTATTGTGGTGATTGTTCTGTTGGGAATCAACCTGTGGCCGCACGATTATCTCAATAGAGTTTTTGGCAGTGAATCGATTATCGGCAGGGGAACGCTTCGAATGGTGCCGGCAGTTCGTAAAGAGTTGGAAGAAAACGAACTGCCCGTGCCGGGCAAAAAAGAAAAGGGTCGTTAGAATTCGCCCTTCCTGTCGAACAGGTCCCGTCAGCGGCGCAGCTGATCCGGAGGAATCGTAGATATGACGCGAATGATACCGAAAAGAGTTCTGGAGGAAATTCGCTTCCGGAACGATATTGTAGAGGTCATACAGACCTATTTAAACGTAAAGAGGTCAGGTTCCACCTTTAAGGCGCTGTGCCCTTTTCACAAGGAGAAAACGCCCTCCTTTCACATCAACTCCCAGCGCCAGATATGGCACTGTTTCGGCTGCGGCGCAGGGGGTGACGTTTTCGGGTTCATCATGCAGCGGGAAGGGGTCGACTTTGTAACCGCCGCAAAGATGCTGGCTGACCGCTCAGGAGTAAACCTGGAACTGGAGGAGGGCACGCCCGGCGCAAAGAACAAGAACGACCTGTATAAAATCAACAAGGACGCCGCATCGTTCTATCACCGCACTTTGCTCAAATCCAGAAACGCCGCCGCTGCTCGCGAATACCTGAAAAAGAGGGAGCTGGATCAAAACACCATGGAGGAATTCATGATCGGTTATGCGCCTGACCGGTGGGACGCGGTGTTAAAAGGAGCGGAGAAGAAGAAATACACGGTTGATCAGCTTGAAACGGTTGGCCTTGTAATCTGCAAGGAGAATGAGAACAAGCCTGGGGCCCGTTGCTACGACCGCTTTCGTAACCGGGTCATGTTTCCCATACAGGACGAGCAGGATCGGATCGTGGGTTTCAGCGGTAGAACTCTGGAAGCAGACAACCAGGGCGCAAAGTACGTTAATACGCCCGAAACCCCCCTTTTCAAAAAAAGCCGCATTCTTTACGGACTCAACAAAGCCAGGCGCAATATAGTGGATGCAGGCGAAGCAATTATCTGCGAGGGACAGGTGGACGTCATAAGATGCCACCAGGCCGGTTTCAACACTGCCGTGGCCCCGCAAGGGACTTCCTTTACTGAGGACCACACAAGAATTGTGAACCGCTATGCCGATAGCGCGGTTATTGCGTTTGACCAGGATGTCGCCGGACAGAATGCGGCCATCAAGACAGCAAGATTGTTTATGGATGCCGGTATGGCTGTTCGAATTGCCGCTCTGCCGGAAGGGCAGGACCCTGATTCGTTTATTTTAAAAGAAGGCGCGGAGGCTTTTCGGGCCCTGATAGAAAGCGCAGCCTCCGCAGTCGCATACCAGGTCCAGGTGCTTTCCGCACGCGAGAAGGCACATACAGAGGTCGGACTCATGAGGATAGCGCGCGAGGTGCTGGAGACAATAAGCCGGAGCCCGAATGCGGTTCAGAAAGCCAGACTGATAAAGGAAGCGTCCGAGAGACTGGGAGTGCCGGCTTCAGCTTTGAATGACGAACTCGCCCGTATGACCCGTCGAAAACCGCCTGGCGGCAGGGACAATGCTGGAAAAGGAAAGAAAAAAAAGTCCTCGCATCCTCCGGATGAAGTCGCCCTTTGCGAATGCATAATTCATATCCAGGATCACCCTGAAATTGAAAAACTGGTTCGCGAAAAACTTCCGCTCGAATTCTTTACCGACAAGGTCTGCAAGTCGGTAGCAGAAGCTTGTCTGGAGGCTTCACAGAAAGGAGAGCAGGTACACGAAGTAATATCTTTTCTCGACAACCCGCCCGAAGGCGTTCAGGAGTTTTTCGCCTATGTTCTGATGCAGCCCTCGAAAATCCGCGGCGAGGATCTTTCGATTGTCGATGCCGCAAAAGACGCGATTCTCGGGATCTGGCGCAAGAAACTGAAAGCGGAAAGAGAATCCCTCCCCGAAGGCAGCGAACGCCGCACACAGATAACCCTTGATCTCAAGGCGCTAAGAACCTGGAATACCGGCGCCCCAATCATCGAAATGGAAACGGAAGCATAGCCCGCGTCCTCTCCCTCTCCCCTTTTCGCGCCCATTCGCGCCTTTCGTAGTTTTCCCCTCTTCTCCTCTTTTTTCTCCCCCTCCCACGAACGCACCACCCACCAACGCACAAACTCACATCCCCTCTTCCCCTCTTC
>CAYTRK010000169.1:0-5570 GCA_964440205.1 uncultured Victivallaceae bacterium | reverse complement strand
TTGGCGGGCAGAAGGACGTCGGTTGATCGCCGAGGTCCAGAAGCGACAGCATGCCGTCCAGCTCAGGAGGAAACCAGGCCGGGCGTTCGCATTGCCAATCGGGATATATCCGGCCCCCGATGCAATCGGCCTTTGTCTTAGTGAAGGCGGACTTCAGCTCGATTACCCATCGCGGGTCCGCCAGCGCGTCATCATCTATAAACGCAAGCAGGTTGCCGGAAGCCTTGCTGATACCGGTGTTCCGCGCTGCAGACAGGCCTTTTTCCATTTCTCTAACGTAGATGAGTGACCGTATTTGTCGTTGCATTGAACGGACTATGGTTTCGGTGTCGTCAGTTGAACCGTTATCGGAGACTATAACTTCGAATTCTGACTGGTCAGCGTTCTGAGTCGCGAGGCTGTCGAGAACCCTGGCAAGGTCATGACTGCGATTGCGGGTGGCAATGATAATGGAAAGGTATTTGTCTTTGCTGAGAGATATCTGCGAGGCCGGCCGTCTGCAACTTGCCTCTTCTTCTTTTATTCGCAACAGCGTTCTTTCGAGTTCTTTCCCTGCCTGGCGCCAGGTGTATCGTTTTGCCTTTTCAGCGGCCGCTATGCCCATTCCTTTTCTTTCCCTGGGGCGCATAAGCATCCATTCGACGGCAGATGCAAGGGCCTCAATATTATTCCGGCCTACCAGTAAACCATTTTTTCCTGCCTCCACGAGTTGAGAAGGGCCAGGGAGGTCGGAAACCACTACAGGCAGACCGGCTGCCATTGCTTCGAGGATGACCAGTCCGTAGGATTCGGAGTGTGTTGATGGAAGGACAAGAAAATCTCCCAGCGCATAGTAATCTGGTAAGCGGCCGGATTGTGTCTGTGGGCCTGTAAATATTATTCGGTTCTCAATCCGGAGTTCTTTCGCGAGTCTTCGATATTCGTTTTCGGCGTATCCGCCGCCCACAACGAGCAGAATCACGTTATCACCTTGCTTGAGTTTTGCAAATGAATGCATAAGGATATGCAGGCCTTTGAATGGTTGCAGGTTGCCTACGAATAGAATGACGGTTTTGTCCTTCAGTCCGTGTTTACTGACAAGGTCCGCGGGCGGCGGGCGCGGGTAAAAAATGCTGGTATCTACTCCTCCGTACAGGATGTCGGCGAATTGGTCAGGTTTCAGCAGCGGAGCTATTTTGCTTTGAGCGAGGAATTCACGGCTGGGTCCTGCAACGGCGCTTGCGCGTTTGATTATGAGACGTTGAAGCATGAATTCGTATGTCTTTAGCACGGCACGCTGCAGAAAAGAAACGCCATGCACATCCATATGGTAGGTGACAAGGTATTTTGTGCCGTAAATGCGCGATGCGGCCATCACAAATTCGGCTCCGCCATAGAAGGGATAATGAAGATGGAAGACGTCAAAACCTTTCAGTCGAGTCAGAAGCGGTGTAAGAACTGCCCCGTCCCGATATCTCAGTTTGGGTTTCAACCGGACAATGTTTATTTCTTCTGGATCAGGCTCTGTTTGCATATCGCCGTAATCGACAGCAAATACCGTCACATCATGCCCCAGGCGAGCCAGGGCCATAGAGTTCTGATAGCAGATGTATCCGGTCCCGCCGTGGTGCGGAGGAAAAGAAGCCACTATTTCCGCGATTTTCATTTTACTTGCCTCCGAGGGCCTGGCGCATGGAAATCCGGTATTTTCTGAGCGTGGTAGACATTTCGCGTGTCGATATTGTGCGCTTACGCATCTGAGAATGCCGCTTGCGGAAGATGTCGGGCAGTCCGGCAAAGGCTGAGCAATGGGCCTGCATGATTGTTGCGGCTATTTTCCTTCGGTTGTTAGCCTTGATGAAAGGGGTAAGAGGGCCGCTTCGCGCCAGACTGGTCTGGAGAGCAAAGCGGTATAGTGTAACCAGAGGCAGGGGCCAGAGCCTGCCTGGGGGGAAATTTTTCAAGGCCACCCAGAAATGATTTCGCTCAACCCAGAATATTTTGTTCAGGGAATGAGCGCCACCTGTCATTGAGTAGTAGTGTTTTACTTTTGCCTCTGGCGAAACAGTGATTGTCCATGCCTGCCATCGTAGCCTGAGGCTGAGGTCTGTATCCTCGCAGTAGGCGAAAAAGCGGGGGTCAAAGAGGCCGGTAGTTGAAAGGGCCTCGCGCCGCAGGAGGCAGGCGCATCCACTGAACGCAAGGGTTTCTGAGGGGGGCCGGAAATTCTGGATTGCTGCGCCTTTGAAAGCCTGTCTTGACATTCCGTCTGCTGTGACTTTGACGCCGCAGGAATCAAGAACCTCGGGATTGTTGCCGTCAATAACCACAGATGCTACTGCTCCGGCGGATGGATTCCGTTCGGCTGTGTGAACCATTGAAGATATCCAGTCCGGTTCGGCCATGGCGTCGTTATTTATCAGTGCGATGTATTTGCCGCTTGCGGCCCGGATGCCCTTGTTATTCCCGGCGGCAAATCCAGTGTTTGCCGGATTTCTCAGGAACTCGACGTTGCTGTAGTCTGAACAATCCTGAGCGACCGGCGTCGAAGAGCCGTTGTCCACGACAATGATATTAATGTTGGAGTAGTTCTGGCCTTGAATATGTTCAAGGCATTTCCGTAGAAGATCGGCCCTATTCATCGTCACGATTATGACCGTAACATCCGGTTCATTTGACAAAGTAGCCATTTTTATCTCGTGACCTTTCTGAGTACATTCAGACCTTTTAGTAAATGCGGTATGGTGCGCGGACGCCGGAGGGCCTTAAGGCCGTGTCGCAGCACAATGTCGGGACGCGAGTAGAAAGTTCTGAGAATTTCCGAATGGGCGCGGTCGAGGTCCGCGGAGGTCATGTCTGCCGGGACGCAGGCAGTGTTAAGGGTGTTCATTTGTTCCCATTGCAGGTCGGTCTGTCCCGCTTGTTGTAAGCGGCGGTATTCTTCCGAGCCGGGAAAGGGTGTGAACTTCATGACGGTGATGTCGTCGGAAGGTATCTTTCTGACCAGTTGCCGGGTTTGTTCGATGGTCTCTGGCGTTTCGCCCGGAAGGCCGAGTATAAAGAACCCCTTTGTTTCAATGCCTGCGGCTCTAGTCGCCGAAAGCGTAGAGTTAACAGTATCAAGGTCGATATTCTTTTTTACCCTTTGCAGGATTTCAGGGCTTCCGCTTTCTATGCCATAGGAAATGTGCCAGCATCCCGCCTTGTGCATTAATGCGAGGATATCTTTATCCATACGGTCGACTCTGCCGAGGCATGACCATGACAGGTTTAAGTTTTCACGTATCAGAAGTTCGCAGAATCTTCGCACGTGTTCTTTACGGATAACAAACGTGTCGTCTTCAATAAGTATTTCTCGCACCCCGTAATTGACGCTAAGATCCCGCAGCATCTCAAGAGCATATTCCGGGCTGTACGCTCTGCACACGTTGCCGAATACGGACCTGTCGCAGAATGTGCATTGGTTGGGGCAACCGCGGGTCAGAACAACAGAGGCGCAAGGCCATCGTCTGATTCGGGCCGGGGATGGGTGGAAATTTTCAGGAAAACCGTTCAGCAGGGACCAGTCGGGGAGGGGCAGAGAGTCGAGCGGGTCGATAAGTTTACGGCGCGGCGCGCGGCTTATTGTGTTGTCGTTTTCCCTGTACACGGTTCCCTTGACTTCTTTCGGGATAGATCCTGAGCGATCGAGTTTATTCAGGATGGCGGCAAAAGTCTGTTCGCCTTCGCCAACTACGAGCAGATCGATAGCCGGCAATGAATGAAGCGTCTCTTCGGGAAGCGCGCTGGCGTGACAGCCGCCCAGCACAATAAGCATGTCCGGCGAGGAACTCTTCAGCCGCCTGGCCAGGCGATAAGCGGCATTTATTCCCATTGTGGTTGATGATATGCCTGTGACTTCCGGCGAGTGCGCAATAACGGCGTTGTGCGTGTCTTCGACTGATAGATTTTGAGCTGCCGCATCGATCAGTTTGATATCGTGAGACGCTTTTTCGGCAACGGTACCCATGGACACCAGCCCGAAAGACGGCTCGGTGCTTCCGGCCGCGGCGAAGTCCCCGTAGCGTTGTGTCATTGAAATGGGGGCCGTTGTCAGGACTGCTTTCATAACCGGCGCGGATCAGGACTCCCGGCTTAACTGCTGTGTCGCCGTACGTGCCTCAAGCATGGCGATTTTCTGGACCAGTCTCTTGATCTGGCGCCTGTGAAGAGAGATTACAAGTGAAAACTGGAGGCAAAGCAGGAGAAGGACGAAAAATCCAAGCAGGAACAGTGTGGTTGTGTTGGTTCTGGCGCCGATAAAGCTGGACATGATAGTAAGCCAGTCGTATTTGAGCACTATCAGGATTATTCCTGCGCCAATTGCCAGCCAGAGCCAGCAATAGGAAATATCCAGTCGCCCTTTCTGTACGAGTCGTATGATCAGGACCAGGAGCAATATTGCAAGGCTTATGGAAGCTACGAATTGTCGCGGTGATATGTACATGTGAAGTCTCCTGTTTTCTATTTTTCCTTTCCTGAATGATTTTGTGTTCGAGTCATGGTTATGGGTTGTTTCGTAGTTCTTTTCGCCATCGTGACCATTTCCGTAAATTCAGCAGCGCTATAAACATTGAGAAAATCATTTTTATCGAGTAGTAGAATGGCTCGACCCCGGAATGCATAGATTTGCCGCCGGAGCGAGATTGCATGTTTACCGGGACCTCTATGATCCTGAGACCCGAAAGATGGGCTATAAGTATAACGTCGGAGTCGGGGTAGTCGCAGGGGAATATTCCGCTGGAGAAGAGTTCAACGGCTCTTGGCCCCAGCGCCTGAAATCCGGATGTTGGATCCGACAGTCTGTTGCCGGTGAGCAGGAATATTACAAGGGAGAATACACCGTGTCCGATTTTTCTGAGCAAGGGAACCTTGTGGCCGATTGCAGTATCATGTCTGTAGCGTGAGCCAATGACCATATCTGCTTCTTCTTTCAGCGCTGGATCCAGCAGCTTTCTGAACTCAGAAGCCGCATGCTGTCCGTCTCCGTCCATCTGTAGCAACGTTCTGCAGCCGCGTTCTCCCGCGTAGAGGTAGCCTGTCTCAAGCGCGCCCCCGTAGCCCATGTTGCATATGTGGCTCAGGACGACCGCGCCCGCCTCCTTCGCTTCCTTTGCCGAGAGGTCGGTAGATGCGTCGTTTACGACAACGATCTCGGAGTCTGGCAGCGTCTTCCGAATAGATCTGACAACAGAGCCAATACGTCCCTGTTCGTTAAAACATGGAATTATGACCATAGTTTCAGATATATCTGCTTCAGAATTCATAGGGTAAGATTTTTCCTGCATCCTGCATCATTTCATTAAGAATAGCAGGTTCAAGTGTTGCGTGTAAACCCGCATATCTCACAGAATTCCTGTTGCGGGCGCCCCTGATGAGATATGCTGGCGCTTCTTTTGATTGTCTTTACGCCTGCTACACGCATGGTAAGATAGTGGTATTTGGGTCTTCCGCAGAATCTGTGGGTACTGAAAGCATGTAGCTACCCAATAAGAGTCACATGTTAGAGAAAAGACGCAGGAATGGCACGAAATATATCGAAGGATTTCTCG
>CAYTRK010000168.1:0-5574 GCA_964440205.1 uncultured Victivallaceae bacterium | reverse complement strand
AGAAAAGCATACGACCACAAAATATAACTGTTAATGCGAATCTATCGAGCCGAAGCGCAGGACTGGCTCCTGCTTTTACATAAGTAAGACAACGAATGAATTGAGGAGAGGAATATAATGAATAAGTTTTTTGCATTGGCGCTGGCTGCCGGGATGGCCGTAGGCACGACAGCAATGGCTGAAGAGAAAGTAGTAATGGACGGGTCCACAACTGTTGGACCGATTGCCAAGGCTTTTGCCGGCTACTACGAAGCGAGAAATCAGGATGTCTCCGTTACGGTCAGTGAAACCGGCAGCGGAAACGGCGCAAAAAGCCTGATCAACAACGCATGCCACATCGCGAACATGTCCCGTTTCATGAAAGAAAAGGAGTTCAAGTCCGCGGTGGAGAACGGAATCTATCCTGTTGCTCATGCAGTGGCGATGGACGGCATTGCAATAGTGGTTCATCCCAGCAATCCGGCCGGAGAGCTGTCGGTTGAACAGGTCAGGAAGATCTACAAGGGCGAGATCACTAACTGGAAGGAACTCGGCGGCCCGGATCTGAAGATCGTGAAGATCAGCCGTGACACCAGCAGCGGAACATTCGAAACGTTCAACAAGCTGGTTATGAAGAAGGAAAAGGTCAAGGACGCAGAATACGTGCAGAGCAACGGCGCAGCGCGTTCGCGAGTCATCAAGACCCCCGCGGCTATTGGCTACGTTGGAATTGGTTTTGTTGATGGCGTAAAAGCGCTTACGATTGACGGTGTCGACGTCAGCGAAGAAACAGTCGCCAGCGGCAAATACCCCGTTGCAAGGCCGCTGTTCATGGTTACCGACGGCTATCCGAAGCTTGGCAGCCATGTGCACGCGCTTGTGACCCTCCACCTGACGCCTGCCGGGCAGGAAATCGTCAAAGGCATAGGCTTTGTTCCTGTGACTAAGTACTAAGCTGTACTAACAGCCAAGGGGAGCCTTCTCAGGGGAGGCTCCCCTTCCTCGGATGCGGCCAACTTCGATGGCCCCGGCCGAGGAAAACTGCGCAGGTCACTTCGGCTTGACCCGAAATGAAAATGTGCTTAGCATACCAGACCTCAAAATGGCTTCAATAAACGAACATCAATTGCTTACGTCGCGGAACAGGGAAAGATGGCAGAAGATCAAAGTCTTCCTGGGCCACTCCTTTCTGTTTTCGGTGACCCTTCTTTCCGCTACAGGGATCATTTTCATATTGCTCTTCATTTTCAAGGACGCCCTGCCCTTCTTTCAAATGAAGGGAATTGGCTCTCTCTTTGCGTCAGATCAGTGGTATCCGGAGGGCGATCCGACTCCGCAATTCGGCGCCAGAGGCATTTTTATCGGATCTGCTCTGGTTACGATGGGATCTTGTGCTATTGCGGTTCCCCTGGGAGTAACTGCGGCAATTTGTCTGAGTGACGTGATTCCTTTTACTCTTCGACAGATAATTAAGCCCGTGATCGAGCTGCTTGCAGCCATCCCGTCGGTTGCGTACGGTTTCTTTGCGCTTGTAGTGTTTGCGCCGATTCTGCAGAAGCAAGGCGGCACGCTGCTCGCATGGGGAATGTGGGTTATTCTCGGGCCGCTTGCAGCGCTTATGTCCATAGTGCTAGGGGATCTGCTCAGCTCAACTATAATGGGCAGAAAATCCGCCATTCGCTGGTTCTACGCCGCCGTGATTATGGCATTGGCTATCTGGGGTTTGACTGCGCTTGGATTAAAACTGGATCAGATAAAGATATCCAATGGCGTCAACGCCCTTAATGCTTCTATCCTGCTGGCGGTTATGGCTCTGCCGACGATTGTAAGCGTCTGCGAGGACTCTTTGACTGCCGTGGGAAGAAGCTTGCGCGAAGGAAGCTACGCGCTTGGCGCGACGAGGGCTGAGACTATGGTAAAGGTTATTCTTCCGTCCGCCAGCGGCGGCATTGTGGCTGCGATCATTCTCGGCATTATGCGCGCCATAGGCGAGACAATGGTGGTTTTAATGGCCGCAGGCAACTCGTTTGAGGTTCCGGAGCCGTGGTTCAATTTTCTCGAAGGAGTGAGAACCCTGACCGCTACTATTGCCCTTGAGATGGGAGAAACCGACCAGACAGCCGGTTCTCCTCATTATCATTCTCTTTTTGCTCTTGGTTTCTATCTGCTTGTTTTTTCCTTTATCTGCAACGTGGTAAGTGAATGGTCAGTGCGCAGAACCAAGCGGAGGCTGAAAGGACTCTAAGCTGATCTATTCATGAAAAAAGCAAAGCAGGTTGTAAGTTATTAGGAGGGAGCACTATATGTTTACAGCGTCGAGTGAAGTTTTTAACATGTGTGGCATGGGTTATACGGAATGGGGAGCGCTTGGCGTTTTTCACCAGAGGTGCGCGAATAGGTCAGACTAATGGAATTATCTACCAGAAAAGTTTTGGATCGAGCTTTTTCCGGGACCGGATTCTTCTCGCTTTTCCTTATGTGCGCGGCCCTGGTAATTCTGCTTGCCCCTATTTTTATTAAAGGATCTACGGCTTTCTTCTTCAAGGAAACCGTAGAAGGCAGGGAGTACAAGCTGGAGACCTTTAACAGGGGCAACGCCGGAAAACTGCACGAGGAACTTTCCATGGCCGAGAAGGCCAGACAACCGGTGTATGAGATGCTGGAAAAGTACGACAAAGAGATCGGCTGGACCGATATGAAGAAGAGGAAGGCTCTCGACAGCATCAAAGAAAAAGTGCGTAAACTACTCGGACCGCTTCCCGGTGAAACTACTCCCGCTCTTCCTCGTGAACAATACGGTCAGACCAGATGGGATCGCGCACAGGCTCATTTACACAAACTTCTGTACAGGGAGGAATATGTATTCAAGAAGGCCGGGGAGCTTGGCGAGAAAGTCTACAAGCCTCGGAAAGACGAGTTTGAGGGCTCCACCCTTGAACCGCTCTTTACATATTTTGAGGAACACCTTGATGAAATGCTTTTGCCTAGGCGTAAATTCTACTGGAGGTTTCTATTTGACCGTCCTGAAGACGCCTATTTCTTCGGAGGGATATGGCCGTCTTTTCTGGGAACATTGTATTTGACCATCGGTACTATGATTGTAGCAGGACCAATCGGTATTATTTCCGCCATTTATCTGACACAATACGCAGGGGAAAACATATTTGTTAGTTTTATCAGGAGCTGTATAAGCACTCTCGCGGGCGTACCCAGTGTAGTATTCGGGCTTTTTGGCCTTGCTTTCTTCATTAATACCCTGCCTGTATTTGACGGAAAGAGTGTGGCAGTGGGTTGTTTCACTCTGGCGTTGCTGGTGCTTCCTACTGTTATCCGGGCTTCGGAGGAGGCCATCCTTGCTGTGCCACGAACCTATAAGGAAGCTTCGCTCGGTTTGGGAGCCACTAAATGGCACACGATATCAAAGGTAATTCTTCCCGCAGCGCTGCCCGGGATCATAACCAGCATCATTATCAGCATGGGCAGAGCTGCGGGTGAGACTGCTCCCATTCTTTTTACCGCCGCTGTTACACAGGGCGGCGCCTTGGCTTTGGGCGAGATTTCTTCGCAGGCAAGCCCGGCGCTTCCCGTGAGCATTTATTCAATTGTTACAGTTCATCGACAGGTTGAGGAAGTCCGGCATGTCCAGTACGGCATGGTAATGTCGTTGGTATCGCTGGTACTTATTCTGAATGTAGTTGCGATAATAATGAGAGCGCGGATTTCCAGAAAATTGAGAGGATAGCAGAAGGGGGTAGATTACTATGCCATTGGGCGAGATAAATGTACATCCAAGCGCGGCCCTGCCTGATGACAGGCATGAAGCGCAGGATACCGAAACAATTGTGTCCGCGAGAGATTTTTCGCTTTTTTACGGCGAGCACGAAGCGGTTAAAAAGCTGTCTGCAGAGATTCCCCGCGGGAAGGTTACCGCAATTATCGGCCCCAGCGGTTGCGGAAAGAGCACTTTTCTCAGGTCTGTTAACAGAATGAACGACCTGATTCCCAAGACGAGCACAAAAGGGGAGCTTTTTCTTGGAAAACAGGACGCTTATGCGCCCAGAATCGACGTTGTTGCGCTGAGAAAAAGAGTCGGGATGGTCTTTCAGGAGCCCAACCCTTTCCCGAAGTCGATATTCGAGAATATAGCCTTCGGCCCGCGGCTTGATGGGACAAGGGTAAAAACGAAATTACGCAACATTGTTGAAAGAAGTCTTCGGCAGGCTGCTTTGTGGGAAGAGGTAAAAGACCGGCTTGACGCAAACGCGATGGGACTTTCCGGGGGACAGCAGCAACGCTTGTGCATTGCGCGGGCGCTTGCGGTTGACCCCGATGTTCTCCTGATGGACGAGCCGACTTCGGCGCTTGATCCGCGTGCAACCTCAAAGATAGAAGACTTGATATCTGAACTCAGAGGCAAGTATACGATCATTATTGTGACCCACAACATGCAGCAGGCCGCAAGGGTGTCGGACACAACACTTTTCATGTACGAAGGTGTCCTGATAGAATACGGCAACACCAGGCAGATTTTTACAGCCCCTTCACAGAAACAGACAGAAGACTATATTACAGGAAGATTCGGATAAACGGCGGAGGGTGGAATAATGACAATGCATTTTTTCAAGGAAATCGAGCGTCTCAAGAAACATGTTCTCTCTTTATGCGCGCTCGTGGAAGAAAATCTCAATCGGGCTATGCGTTCTATCGAAGAACAGGACGCCGATCTTGCCGGGCAGGCGATTGAGACTGATAAGAGGATTGATGAACAGGAAGTTGAAGTGGAAGAAGAATGCCTGAAGATACTGGCGCTTCATCAACCGGTAGCCATTGATTTGCGGTTCATTATCGCGGTTTTGAAAATCAACAGTGACCTTGAAAGAATCGGTGATCTTGCAGTCAACATAGCGGAACGAGCAGTCTATTTGAGTAGTCAGAATCGCGTGAATATACCGCTTGATTTCGAGGGCATGACAGAGAATGTAAGAAACATGGTTAAGAACAGCATCGATGCCCTGGTCAATATGGACGCTGAGCTTGCCCGGGAGGTCTGCAAGGCGGACGACGAAGTCGATCAGATGAACAGGGAAATCCACGAGATGGTCATAGAACGTTTGCAACAGAGCGAAACAGTCGCCCAGACCAACAGCCTTTTGCATCTAGTTTCAGTGGCCCGTCATCTTGAGCGCATTGCGGACCATGCTACAAATATCGCCGAGGATCTGATTTACACCATAGAAGCCAGGATAATCAGGCACCATGGAGGAGAATCCGGGGAGAAGAAACCTGTGTAGGCTCTTCCCTATTTTCTGGCGGCCAGCCAGTTGCGCGGGCTGGAACCGGTGTGTTTTTTGAATACGCGTGAGAAGTAGAACGGATCATGATATCCAACGCGCTGGGCGACCTGGGAGATATTCAGCAAACCGGTTCCAAGGAGCGAGCGGGCCCAGTTCATTTTCATTTCCTCGTGAAGCTGTTGAATGGGTTTGCCGCACAAAGTCTTGGTTTTCCGGCATAGAGACGATCTTGACATGTTAAAGTGATCGGCTATCAGGTCAAGTTGAGTAGGTTGGTCTATATTTTCCACCAGATATTCCA
>CAYTRK010000167.1:1152-5585 GCA_964440205.1 uncultured Victivallaceae bacterium | reverse complement strand
AGAGAATATCCAATATCCAACACGGAATGTTCAATGATGAAGGGGGAGAAGAGAACAAGAAGAGAAAATTTTAACTACGAAAGACTCTAAAGGGCGCAAAAGGGCAGCAGGTTGGGGGAGAAAGCAGAATGTGGGATGTGGGGAGGAGAGAGCGGTTAAGCGAGTCGGGTAAGGGTATACGGTTAAGGGTGGCGGTTAAGAATTGCGTTTAAGTGTCTGAATCCGTACACTTAGTCGCAACCCTTACTCGGATACCCTTAATCGACCTGCTTCCACCGATGCAGGAGAATTGTCGGTTCAGGAACCATTAAGAAAATAAATCTACCCATAGATTCGGCGGAAGACCCCAATTCTTATAATGTGTGCTCGATGCGGAATCATTGCTGTAGATTCGGTTCTATGAGCCGAAATCCTGTGAGACATGCGGGGTAAGCCTTAACATGTGTTGCACGGTTCACACGGAACGGGGAGCGCTTGGCTTTTTCACCAGAGGCGCGACGATTATACTTTGTGGCCGATGCAATAATGCGAATTGTTGCAAGAGATCTGATTATTAACAACGGCTTGCGCAATAACGCGAGATGATCAATAATGATCACTGAGGCGAACGGGAGAGCGTTGGCAGTCGATATGAGGGTGACATATAGAACACGGAAGGAGGGTTGCAAATGAGAATCCTGGTTATAGGTGGAACCGGTCATATAGGCAGCTATCTTGTTCCTAGACTGCTGCAGAATAAATTTGAGGTTGCGGTTGTGTCGCGAGGGTGCAGGCCGAGGTATCCGGTGGTCGAAGCTGAATGGGACCGAGTTGAATGGCTTCAGGCTGATCGACTTGAGGAAGAAAAATCAGATGCATGGAAAGGCCGGATGGAGTCAATCGCAGCCGATGTGGTTATAGATCTCATATGCTTTACTCCCGAACAGAACAGAGTGATGATGAAAGCGTTTGCGGGACGGATTACGCACTTTCTTCATTGCGGCACTCTATGGGCTTACGGTCCTGCTTACAGGGTTCCTTACAGCGAGGAGTTTCCTCGAAATCCGATAACCGACTACGGAAGCCATAAATGTCAGATAGAGTCAGAGCTCCATAATGAATGCCGGAAAACCGGGTTCCCAAGTACAGTAGTTCATCCGGGGCATATTTCCGGCGCAGGCTGGCTCCCTATTGATCCCCAGGGAACACTTGCGGGAACAGCGGTCTATGAGAATCTAGGCGCCGGCCGCAAGGTATATCTGCCGGACAACGGTCTTGCTACCCTGCACCATGTGCATGCCGATGACGTGGCGCAGCTTTTTGAGCGCGCAGTCCTGCGGAGGAACAGGTCGCTGGGAGAAAGTTTCAGCGCTGCGGCTCCGTATGCAATGACTCTCGCCGAATGCTGCAGCGAGGTCGCGCGGATATTCGGACGCAGTCCTCTGATAGAGTTAGCGCCATTGAAGGAACTGAAATCCTTTATGAGCGATACTGCGTATAAGGTTACTAAAACGCATGTGGAACACTCTCCTTGCGCAAGCATAGAAAAGGCTCGGAAACTGCTGGGATTTGAGCCGCGGTATACGATACCTCAGATTTATCGAGAGAACATTGAGCGTTTGTTGAGTTCAGGCAAGCTTAGATAAATAAGATGGCCTATAGCATAGAGTCATGATGCTGAAATGGCAACACTCATAATAAATGCTGTGTGTCTTTCTATTGCCTTGACGCGAACGGCTTACTCTGTAGCATATCGACATGGGGTTTGCCCCGGGTTGTGCGGCGAGGTGTAAGAATTTTCAACAGGAAGGAGCATTTTTATGTGGATTGGAATTACAGTTGTTGCCGTTATAGTTGTTCTTATAGCTCTATTGGCCGGCATTTATAATAGGCTGGTTCGGTTAAGGAATCGTTTCAAGAATGCTTTCGCGCAAATAGACGTTCAATTGAAAAGGCGTTATGACCTGATCCCAAATCTTGTCGAGACTGCAAAAGCCTACATGAAACATGAGCGCGAGACGCTCGAAGCGGTTATAAAGGCTAGGAATCAGGCTGCGTCGGCAAATGATCAGGCTGCATCCAATCCAGGCGACCCGAACGCAATGCAGAATCTGATGGGCGCTGAAGCCGCTCTGGGGGGAGCTATGGGAAGGCTGCTGGTCACCGTTGAAAGGTATCCGGACCTGAAGGCAAACCAGAATATGTCCCAGCTCATGGAGGAACTGACTTCTACCGAAAACAAGGTGGCATTTGCCCGGCAGGCGTACAATGATGCGGTAATGACTTACAATACTGCCAGAGAAAGTTTCCCCACGGTAATGTTGGCTTCGCCTCTTGGATTCAAAGAAGCCTCGTTGTTTGAAATTACCAAGGAAGAGGAACGTGAAGCTCCTCAGGTTAGTTTTTAACTTATCCGGTCTTCAACTTATTGCAGTAGCCGGACCTCTCGGGATTCTGGCGGGCGGAAACAATGGATTTCTTTGCAAATCAGGACCAGGCCAGGAAGCGAAGTTCATTGCTGGTCCTGTATTATGTTCTTGCGGTGGTTCTTATAGCCGCTGCGGTATATCTTGCGATAAGCGTTGGCATACAGTTTTTCTTTGAGGAGCGGTCTGCAGGCGAAGAACTTGACGTGCAGTGGTGGCGCCCGAAGGTTTTCGCCTGGGTCATAACCGGAACGCTTGCGGTGATATGTGCCGGAACTTTTTATAAGATATCTCAGCTGTCCCAGGGCGGTTCTGCAGTCGCTTCACTTCTGGGAGGGAGAAAGGTAAGCAGAAGCTCCTCTGATCCCAATGAAAAGCGGCTTCTGAATGTTGTTGATGAAATGGCCATAGCTTCAGGGGCGCCCGTGCCCGAGGTATATGTTATGGATCATGAGCCCGGGATCAATGCCTTTGCTGCCGGCTTTGCTTCTTCCGATGCTATTGTCGCGGTCACAAGGGGGACGATTGAACGCCTGAGCCGTGATGAACTCCAGGGAGTCATAGCCCACGAATTCAGCCATATACTTAACGGCGACATGCGTCTAAATATCCGGTT
Organism: uncultured Victivallaceae bacterium; assembly: GCA_964440205.1. Lineage (GTDB taxonomy): Bacteria > Verrucomicrobiota > Kiritimatiellia > UBA8416 > CAYSRM01 > CAYSRM01. The sequence continues at coordinate 2,564 of CAYTRK010000167.1, read as the reverse complement.
GACGGGTGTGCTTCACGGAATTCTGCTGATAGGGCTGATCGGGTATTTTCTGTTTCGGACCGCGGCATTTACGGGAGGCGGCAGATCGAGAAAAGACGCAAGAGTTACTCTGCTGGTAATTATACTCGGTCTGGTGTTTATGCTTATCGGGTTTGTCGGAGTATTTTTCGGGAAGCTTATTAAAAGCGCTGTATCGCGTCAGCGAGAATACCTGGCCGATGCCTCGTCCGTGCAGTATACCCGGAATCCGTCCGGCATTGCCGGCGCCCTCAAGAAAATTGGCGGCTTTGTGAATGGCTCCAGTATTACAAGTTCACACGCGGAGGAAGCGAGCCATTTCTTTTTTGCGAATGGTTTGCCGTCGAGTTTTCTCGGGATGCTTGCGACTCATCCGCCGCTTGAGGAAAGGATCCGGAGGCTTGATCCGGCTTTTCAAGGACAGTTTACTGAAACTGGACCTTCAGCTTCGGTTGCGCCTGCGGGAGCGGCCGGTTTTGCCGGCGGAGGGCAGCCATCTAAGTCCGGGCGTATGCGGGTTTCTCCCGGTCAGGTCGTCTCCTCGGTCGGGTCTCCGCAGCCACAGCACCTTGTTTATGCTTCGGAGCTGTTGAAAGATCTGCCTGATTCTCTGCATCAGGCAGCCGAAGAGCCGTTTGGCGCCAGGGGCGTGATATATGGCCTGCTGATAGACAAAAACCAGGACATACGCCGGAAACAATTATCGCATCTTCAGGCAAATGCTGACAAGGCAGTGGTAGCTGAGACGCATCGGATATTGGATGCTTTGTCGAATATAGATCAACGGTTCATTCTTCCTCTGGTTGATATTGCAGTCTCGACTCTACAGGAGTTGTCAGACAGGCAGTTTGAGCAATTCGAGGCAAACGTGAACAGTCTTATTGAAGCTGACGAAGAGATTGACCTTTTCGAGTTTACGCTTCAGAGAATTGTTAAACGACATTTGACTCCGAGATTCCGCAAGGTTTCGCGCAGGGCTGCGAAGTTTCACAGCATAAGGCCGGTTATGAACGACGTTGTATGCCTTCTTTCGTGTATGGCGTTCTGGGGAACAGACAATCCGCAGGAGGCGGAGACGGCCTTTGAAAAGGCTATGAAAACCCTTGGGGGCGGGGATAGGTATTCGATTGCAGAGGTGGAATCCTGCGGACTTGCGGCGGCGGACAGGGCTTTGTCGCGTCTCGTTCTTGTTGTGCCGCCGATTCGCAAAAGGATTCTTGAGGCATCTGTCGCCTGTATTGCGGCGGACGGGTATGTAACGCCGGAGGAAGCGGAGCTCCTTAGGGCGGTGGCTGATTCGCTTGATTGTCCGGTGCCGCCTTTGTTTGCGGACAGCGCCGAAGAACGAGGAACAGATAACAAGTAATGAGATTTTGCCGGATTATGCGATGCTT
>CAYTRK010000167.1:0-1142 GCA_964440205.1 uncultured Victivallaceae bacterium | reverse complement strand
GCTTTTTTTGTGGTCCGGCGCTCAGAAATTAAAGGGAGGTTGCATGAACTGTCGCGTTATAATGCTTTCGGCTGGTGGGGAAGATACCGTGCGTCTGCAAGAGGGCAGCACGTCGATTGGACGGGAAGCTGACAATGACATACAGCTCACTTCTGAACTTGTGTCTAGACATCATGCCAGGCTGTCGAATCTTGAGTACGTATGTGAAATCGAGGACTTGTCGAGTTCAAACGGAACGTTTGTCAACGGCGAACGCATCAGCAATCTGAGCCTCAATGACGGAGATTCCATAAAGATCGGCGATGTATATATGAGATATGAAGCTACGGAAAAGGAGAGTAGTGATGACATCAATCCTGCTGTCAGGGATTATTCTCCGAGAAGTGGACTGGCTACTGTGAGGATGACTGCGCATCCAGCTGCCGAAGAGAGCAGGCCCCGCGAGCAGGGCCGCACCGATACGAAGCCGGTGGGAAGGCTGAAGTCTCTGAGGCCCAAGAAGCAGTCAGAATGACCTTTCTTCAGTGTTTGTTCTCGTTTTGTCCATGAAATTGCTTCCGGTTTCAATTGAGCGAATAATCGCCTTCGCGAGGAGAATCGAAACCGCGACGCCGCCCGCTGTTATCAGTATTGCGGCAAGGGTTTTTGAAAACCCGGACTTGAGCAGGAGGCAGCCGGCAGGCACTATCAGCGCTGTCAGTACGGCAAAACATGCCACGCCTAGCATGATTCGAAGTGTCATCGTCCCGGCCCCGGGAAAGAGTTTATCCATGAGCAATTCTGCTCCGGCAAGCGTTGCTACCAGACAGGCACCTGCGAACACAACGGTGATGCTTGACCTGGGAGCCGTCGGCATGGCGACGCCCAATCCTTTCCCGACCCATGAAAGAATCAAGACTGCAGCCAGGAGCGCTACAGCAGACAGGATAACTGCTTCTGCCGGATTGTCAGGATTGTTCGCTATGAGCGACGAGTAATGCCTGGCGGCGCTAATCCATTTATCCAAAGCTGAACTCCTGTGACCGTAAATTTATTCCTGAAATTATATACAAACTGCAACCTCGTGTCTATCTCTGTGAAAGTTTTTTTGGGTCTTCCGCAAAATCTGTGGGTACTGAAAGCATGTAGCTACCCAATAAGAG
>CAYTRK010000166.1:0-5645 GCA_964440205.1 uncultured Victivallaceae bacterium | reverse complement strand
CCTCTCTCCCCACGAACGCACAACCCCACACCCCCTTCTCCCCTTTTAGCGCCCTTTAATGCCTTTCGTAGTTTTCTTCTCCCTCTTCAGTCTCCCGCACCCCACCATCAATTTTCTCAACGTCCCCGCCGGATCATCTTCTCTCAATAACATCTCCCCCACAAGAAAACCGTCATAACCCCGCATGCTCAACCACCGGATATCCCCCGCCCCCTTTATCCCGCTCTCTGCCACAGACAATCTCCCTGGCGGAATTCCTTCAGCTATTTTCCCGGCAACCGTAAGGTCGGTCTTCAGCGTCTTAAGATTCCGGCTGTTTACACCAACAATAGCATCGTCCAGAGAAAGCGCCGTCTCCATTTCCTCAATCGTGTGAGACTCCACAAGCGCTTCAAGACCATGACAAGACGCGCATTCATATAACCGCTTGAGATCATCCCTTTCCAGCGCTGCAACAATAAGCAGAACAACGTCAGCGCCCCACGCCGCAGCCTCCAGAATCTGATACTCGGTGCATATGAAATCCTTGCGCAAAACGGGAAGCCTCGTAGACTCCCGCACCTGTTTAAGATGCTCACCACTTCCCTTAAAATGATTAGGTTCGGTGAGCACGGAAATGGCACAGGCGCCTGCGGCTTCATAACCCACGGCTATTTCCCCTGGCCGGTAATCATTAACAAGAACCCCGGCCGAAGGACTCGCCTTCTTTACCTCTGCAATAACCTTTGGGCCAGGCCCACAACTCAGCTTGCCCGCCAGGCTGTGATGCGTTCGGGAACAAGACGCCTCTAAAAGCCTTTCACGGGAAACTTCTCTCTGAAGCCGATCGACTTCAAGCCTTCGCTCTTCGGTTATTTTTGTAAGTATGTTTTCCGCCATCGGCTGCAAACAGGCGCAGGCCTACTCATTGGTAGCCGCCACCAGCCCCTCCAGCGCTTTCTGAGCTTTGCCGCTGTCAATGGATGACTGTGCCAGTTTGAACCCCTCGGTCATGTTGGCAGCCTTGCCCCCTGCCACTATGCCACCGGCAGCATTGAGACAAACTATATCCCTGCACGGTCCTTCCTTGCCGCCAAGCACTTCCCGGGTAATCGCCGCATTACGCGAGCAGTCTCCCCCGGCAAGCTCGCCCGGTTCGGCATAGTCCAGCATAAGTTCAAGAGGATCAAATTCGTATGTCGTAACCTTGCCATCGGATAACTCGCTTATCCGTGTTCTCGTCGTCGATGTTATCTCATCCATACCGTCTTTCCCGTGCACCACCATAGCCTTCCTGCTTCCCAGAAGACGCAACACGTCGGCAAACAACTCGGTAAGCTCCGGACTGAAAACCCCGAGTATCTGCCCCTTCGCGCCCGCCGGGTTCGTCAACGGACCGAGCATATTGAAAATTGTCCTTATCCCGAGTTCCTTGCGCGGACCCATCGCATACTTCATCGCAGGATGCAGCTTTGGCGCAAAAAGAAATCCTATCCCCACATCCCGTATACAGTCCTCAACAACTTCCGGCATAACGTCAATATTCACACCCAGTTCCACAAGAAGATCCGCCGACCCGCATTTGCTGCTGATCGCCCGGTTCCCGTGCTTCGCCACTGGCACACCCGCCCCGGCCACCACTAAAGCTGCCGTCGTTGAGATATTAAAGGTGTCGCAGGAATCCCCGCCCGTGCCGCACGTGTCCACGACAGGCAGACCGGCAACATCTATAAATACTGCATGGCGCCGCATGGACTCAGCCCCGCCGGCTATCTCATCCACCGTCTCTCCCTTCATCCTGAGAGCCGTTATCAACGCCCCGATCTGCGCCGGGGTGGCTTCTCCGGACATGATAGAGTCAAAAGCTTCAGCCATTTCCGGCTGCGTCAGATCCCGCGACGCAACTATCTTCTCAAGATATTTTTTCATTCACTCCTCCCTCGCTCAGTGATTCTCAGGAAATTTCTCAAAAGCCGCTTACCACTGGGCGTCAGTACTGACTCAGGATGAAACTGTACCCCATAAGTGGGCTCCTGATTATGATGCATCCCCATTATTTCACCATCCTCGGTCCACGCGTCGATAACCAAATCCTTCGGGGCCGGTTCCTTCATTACCGCCAGCGAATGATACCTGCCTGCCGGAAACGGATTCTTAAGCCCCTTATAAAGCTCGGATCCTTCCCATCTCACCATTGAAATCTTCCCGTGCATAATCATCCCGGCATTCATTACCTCACCGCCAAAAACCACGCCGATGCACTGATGCCCCAGGCAAACACCCAGAATGGGAACTTTTCCATTGAACTTCCTGATAATATCCATCGATACTCCCGCATCAGAAGGCTTGCCGGGACCCGGAGAGATAACCACGCTATCGGGATTCAAATTCACCGCTTCGTCAACGGTAATCTCGTCATTACGGAAAACTTCGATGTCCGCGCCCTGGCTGGCCATCACCTGGACCAGGTTGTATGTGAAAGAATCATAGTTGTCTATCAATAGTATCATCGTCTAAACCCGCTCCCTGCACCAGCCTACTGAAGCACCTCCAACCCGTTTACAGCCATTTCAACAGCTTTGCGCAATGCCTTTGCCTTGTGACAGGTCTCTTCAAACTCCCTGGTCTCGTCTGAATCAAACACTATCCCGGCCCCCGCCTGTATCGAAGCAATATCACCCTGAATATCAAGGGTCCGAATGGTGATGGCAAGATCCATGTTCCCACTATAGCTCACATAACCAACAGCGCCCCCATAAGCCCCGCGAGGCTCAGGCTCAAGTTCATGAATTATCTCCATTGCGCGTATTTTCGGAGCCCCGGTCAAGGTGCCCGCAGGAAAAGTCGCCCGAATCACGTCGTAAGCATCCAGACCTTTCTTCAGTATCCCCTCCACCTGCGAGACCATATGCATCACATGAGAATAACGCTCAACCACCATGTACTCTGTAACCTGGACGCTGCCGAACTCCGATATCCTGCCCACATCATTTCGTCCCAGATCAACAAGCATCACATGTTCGGCCTTCTCCTTCTGGTCGGCCAATAGCTCGTCCGCGAGACTCCGGTCTTCCTGTTCAGTGGCTCCGCGAGGACGCGTTCCCGCGATGGGCCTCAAATCAACCCTGTTGCCGGTAAGCCGAACCATCACCTCGGGCGAAGACCCCACAAGAGTCTGATCGCCGATCTTTAGAAAAAACGTGTACGGAGAAGGATTCAGAAGCCGCAAAGCGCGGTATAACTGAATAGGCGCAGCAGGAACTTTCGCCCTGAACCGCTGACTCAGAACCGTCTGAATAACTTCGCCTTCGTAAATATACCTCTTCGCCCGGGAGACAATTCCCTTGTACTCATCCTCACCCATATTGGATGCAAATTCCGGCTCCGGATACTTGAATGAGGGAATCGGCGGCGGAGCCTGCTCCATCAGCGCATTCATGTGCCCAAGCTTATCCATCGCATCTTTATAAGCTGCTTCGACAGATACATGCTCAGCGGGCCTCGTGCAGACCACAAGCTTTACCGTATGCCGAACATTGTCAAAAACTATGAGCTGATCAGCCTTCAGGAAACGGCTGCAGCACGCAACGGAACTCCGATCGGATTTCGGCGCAGGCAGTGATTCGAATTCCCCTACAGCTTCGTAACCCATAAAACCCACCGCCCCCCCGTAAAAACGCGGGAGCCCCGGTATTTCAGCCGCCCGGATCCCTCTGTAAACCTCGCGAAGCTGTTCCAGCTGGCCCGTCCGTCCGCCCGAATGATCCACTTCAAAAAGAACCTCAGGGTCAACCCCTACAAAAGAATAGCGCCCCCATTTCTCACCGCCTTCCATGCTCTCCAGCAGAAACGCATTCTCATTTCCCGAAAATCGCTGCAGCACAGAAACCGGCGTCTCCGTGTCCGCAAGAATCTCCATGTATACTGGCACCAGGTCATATTCGGATGCCAGATTTATATATTCACTCTTGTCCGGATAAATCATGCATGCACCTATAGCCCCCATAAACCCAAACGTCAAGCCCTTACCCGCATTTCAACTCTCTGCCACCACAAGGTAGCAGGCCCCGTGACTGCCCTGGCAACCGCGGATCCATTGTCCATTTTCAATCCTTACCATATTGCCATCTCAGACACATCCCCTTACAATACCGCGAATGTAAGCCAAAAAAACATGTTTGTCGCCATCGGAAAAGATTACTATGCCCCGAATGAGAAACCAGCAACAGAACCACAGCATTAACCTGACTTATTCATGAACAATCTACTACAAACACATATATCGCTACATCCCAAGGATTTATCATGAAAATCGACCTCGAAGTATTCAAGCGCAAAAGGCTGCTCCGGCTCCTGTTCTTCCACTCTGCCATCCTCCTCGCACTTTTCTTCCTGGATGAACCGCTTGCTCAACGATACCACCGCTTTTTCCAGGATATATACCGCGGCGGCGAACAGCGAATTATGGAATACAAGAAAGAGGCGGGCGACAGCGTCAGCCTGCAATTACACAAAGACTCCCGAACCGTCGCCACAGAAAACCTCAATATCGGACCCAGGACAAAAGTCCAGGTAAGACACATCCGGAAGCGGGAAAAAGACTGGGCATATATACTTGTCGATCACCTCACAGACCGCAGAGTCTGGGAGTTCTTTGAACAGTTTGGTGTAGTCTTCAGCGCTCTTCTGGTATGTATTTTCATCTGGGAATACGCTCCGGATAAAAGACGTTACATCATCTGGCTCATTGTATCCCTTGCGGCAGCGTATCTAACTGTCTGGCTTGTTCAGCACACGGTCGGTAAAATCCGGCCAAGCCGCTGCGGTTACGAAGTGACATTTCTTCCCTTCCCTTCAGGCTGGGAAGAGGACTCTTCACTGTCCTTCCCTTCAGGACATACAACTTTCGCTTTTGTCGTCGCCACCTTTCTCGCGGGACTCTACCCCCGGATGCACTGGTTCTTCTACTCGATTGCTGCGCTCACAGGCCTTTCGCGGGTGGTTCACGAAGCCCACTGGATATCCGACGTCTACGGGGGAATGCTCACAGGCTACGGCGCGACAAGCCTTATAAAGATTCATTATTTCTCAATAGAAAACGCAATCTATAAACGACTGCCTGCGCGTATGAAGCGTGGGTTCAGACCCGAAAACCACGCAGACCTGAAAGAAGGCAACCCATGCCCCGATTTCAACACCGTCACTATCGAAGGCAGACCCATTTCCTCCGGCCTAAACGAGAACCGAGACTGCACACTCGTTTTCGTGCCTTGCGGCACAGCGCCAGCGACCATAAACAGATTGCAGAAATTGGATATGGCCATTAAAAACGGAACGGATACCAACATACCCATCATAATCACCCCGGACCCGGAATACCTGCTGGCAGCAATAAAAAAGAAACATAACCTCTCACTTGATTTCCTTTCCGATAGAAAAAGAACAATCAGCCGGTCCTTCAAACTCCTTGCCATAGGCCGAAGACGTCCCAGAGAAACAACCGTAATCATCAGCAACCAGGGAATAATAAAAACAATCCATCCCGGCTTCCCAAATCACTAGCCCGCATGTCTCACGCTTTTCGAGCAGAAACGGTTCGTGATATTCGGTTGGGTCTTCCGCAAAATCTGTGGGTACTGAAAGCATGTAGCTACCCAATAAGAGGC
>CAYTRK010000165.1:0-5655 GCA_964440205.1 uncultured Victivallaceae bacterium | reverse complement strand
AATTGCGGGATAACACCATTGTAATTTTTACCACCGACCACGGCCCGGGCATATGTGAAGCGAAATGCACGCTCACTGACCGCGGCACAGGGGTGATCATGATCGTCCGAAGCCCCGCGGACCCGAAGTTCGGAGACGCAAGCGCTTTTCAGGGCGGCAAGGTTGTAGACGCCATGACCCAGCACCTGGATCTTTATCCCACGATCGCAGACATCATCGGGGCCAGGCCTCCAGACGGATTGGACGGCAAGTCATTGATACCCCTTGTCTCAGGCGAGACCGAAGAGATCCATGAGACCATATTTACAGAACAAACCTATCACTATAATTCCCGGCCGCGGCCTCTGCGCGCAGCCCGGACTTCGAGATATAAATACATTCGCTCCTACAAGCGCGACCAGACAAGAGGTATTGATCGGAGTCCTGCCGAGGAATTCTGGGCGAAGTATGGCTATGATGAAATGTCATTTCCGGACGAACAGCTATATGACCTGATTTTCGATCCTCACGAAGCGCATAACCTCGCCTCAATTCCAGCACATGAGCAGGCATTGAACGACATGCGTGAACGTCTGGAAAGCTGGATGAAATCAACAGATGACCCCTTGGCCGGCGGAAGCATTCCAGAGCCACCTGCTAGCTCGAACAGGATATAAACATTTCACACCGAGTCCAGGGGCTGCCCCCCCTTTCGATCAATCAATCAAAAAAGGTTTTGACATTATGCGCATATATGCATATATTCTCACCAATGAACTATGAACAAGCCAGAATCAGGGCAGATATTTTGAAGGCGCTGGGCCACCCGGTTCGCGTGTTAATCGTGGATGCCCTCATGGCGGGTGATCGGTGTGTTTGCGAGTTGAATGATCTCGTCGACATCGATCAGTCCGGGCTTTCCCGACACCTCGGAATACTGAAGCAAGCGGGTGTTGTGAGCGACCGTCGTGTGGGCATGAAAGTATTCTATCATCTAGCAACACCGTGCATCCTCAAGGCTTTCGAATGTGCAGTCGAAGTGGTGAGAACCGGAACAGAAAAAACAAACAAGTCGCTCGCAGTGGATTGAACTTAGCCCGTATATCTCACAGAATTTCGTAGCTGCCTGTCCGCCATCCGGCGGAAGAGAGTGGAGAGCGCTGCTGGGGGCTAATTGGGGAAACACCGGAGCAGCCGTATAGAAATACGGCAATGAGGTAAAGTAACCATGAAGAAAGAATTAAAACTGCTTCTGGGAATGATCACGATTTTTGCAGGCTTGTACTACATGCCAATCGAAGCGGCGCGCTTTCAGGGCGCCTTGATCGAGGCGGCGAGGCTAGTCAAGTGGTACGCCAGGGAGCATGTGCTTTTGTGCCTGGTACCGGCATTCTTCATTGCGGGGGCAATCGGCGTATTCGTGAGTCAGAACGCGGTGATGAAATATTTCGGGCCAAAGGCTAAGAAATGGCTGTCCTATTCGGTGGCTTCTGTCTCCGGAACAATCCTCGCGGTCTGTTCCTGCACCGTTCTTCCCCTCTTCGGTGGCATCTACATGCGCGGGGCCGGCCTCGGCCCGGCGGTTGCCTTCCTTTACTCGGGCCCGGCGATCAATGTGCTGGCAATTGTCCTGACCGCGCGAGTGCTGGGCTGGCAGTTGGGAGTCGGAAGAGCAGTCGGCGCAATAGTCTTCAGCGTCGTTATAGGACTGCTGATGCACCTGATTTTCCTGAAGGAGGAGCAGGCTAAAGCGGCGCAGCCTCAAGAAGTGTTCATGGGAAAAGATGAAGAAAAGGAACGTCCTCTGTGGCAGGTGGCGCTCTATTTCTTTTCAATGGTCGGCATTCTTGTGTTTGCCAACTGGGGAGCGCCCATGGAACAGACGGGGCTATGGTACGGAATTTATAAAGCCAAATGGCTCGTCACCTCCCTTTTTTCAGTTATTTTTGGATTTTGTTTGTGGCGCTTCTTCAACGTGAAGTTGTGGTGGATCACTCTCTCGGCTGTTCCGGCGGTGGCATTAAGCATAGCTTTCCCGAAACACCCGGTGGCCGCATTCGCGGCCGGGGCGGCCGGACTCGCGGCTCTGACGTCGCTGGGCGGCCGGGAATTAAAAGACTGGCGCAATCAAACCTGGGGCTTTGCTAAACAGATTATGCCGCTGCTCTTCATGGGCGTGATGGCGGCCGGCTTTTTCCTGGGTAGCCCAGAGAGCAAAGACGCGGGCATCATTCCGAATATCTGGATCCAGGCGCTTGTGGGCGACTCGCCGGTAACGATCGTCGGACTGATCGGCGGCAATGGCGCGGCGATTCCCGGATGGCTGAGGGCGGTCTGGCCGGTGTGGACGAATTTCTTCGCCTCGATTACGGGGGCGCTGATGTATTTCGCCACACTAACGGAAGTGCCAATTCTACGCGGCCTGCTTGACAGCGGCATGGGCCAAGGCCCCGCCCTGGCGCTCCTGCTTGCCGGTCCGGCGCTTTCGTTGCCGAACATGCTGGTCATTAACTCGATTCTGGGGCCAAAAAAAACGCTGACCTTTGTAGGGCTTGTAGCGTTTATGGCAACGATCTCCGGAATCGTTTTCGGGTTCATGCTGGGATGATGAGGAAACAGAAAGGAAGGTGCAGGATGAGCAAGAAGAATGCATGTGCGTGTGGTTCGACTCCAAAACTGGTTTTTGCATGTTCGGGAGCTGCAGACGTGGGAACGGTTGCCGACGCGGCAACGGCAAAACTGGCGGACTGAACCGAAGATGGGAAAAAATGGATGAATGGAAGAGTGAAAGTGTGGAATAATAGCAGAGAGAATGGAGACAGATGAATAAAATGAACAATGAAAAATCAAGACTGCAAAACGGAATGTTCGCAGCTGCCGGATTTATCGCCTTGGGCCTGCTGCTCTTTAATACCGGCTGCGGACGCCCGGAATCGCCCCCTGCCGACGACGCCGGCAAAGAATCCTTATCGCCTTCGGTTGAAGCGTCCGAACCTCAGGACGCTGTATCCACCACCCCCATGACAAAGCCAGACGTTCCCGCGCCGGCTGTACCCGAAGATGCACCAGTGCTTCGCAAGGTCTATCCGGTACTCTCAAGGGGTCCGTTGGGATTGGCCCGGCTGACCGAGCTGCCGGACAACGTTCTGCTGCAAGCTAAGGGAGTGTCCATCACGGAAAGCGACTTAAAGGAAAAACTAGCCCAGGCGCCGGCTCATGTTCGTGAAGAGTTGAGCAAAAACAAGTTTTTCCTTCTGGAACAACAAGCTACCACGGAGCTTCTCAAGACTGTGGCGCGGCAACAAATCAAGGACCGGGCTCTGTCGGAGGACAAGCTGATACAGCGCTATTTTGAAGACATTACGCGCAACGTAACTGTGACTGAGCCGGAAATTGAATTGTTCTATAAAGAAAATCCCGACCTCATGGGCAACTCATCGCTGAAACAGATAAAACCGCGCATACGCGAACATCTGCAACAACAGAAGCAGCAAAATGTGGTTCAAAATCACATCGCCGAAATTGGAAACATGATCACTGTGGCCCTGGACGCGAAATGGATCAAGGAACAAGCCGCAATGGCCATGGACAACCCGGTTGACAAAGCCCGCGCAAGCGGCAAGCCTACCTTTGCCAACTTCGGCGCGGAGGGATGCGGACCATGTGAGATGATGGAACCGATTCGAAAAGAGATCGCGAGCGAGTACAATGAACAGCTCAATGTGGTTTACGTGCATGTCAATCAGGACCAGATACTGGCTTCACGTTATGGCGTCAGCGGAATTCCACACCTCATATTCTTCGATGAAAATGGGAAAGAAATCCACACGCATACTGGATTCATGCCGAAAGAACAGATTGAAAAATGGATTAAGAAAAGCGGGATTAGCGACCCATGATCAACCCCGAACGAACAAGACTTTGGACATCCCGTCTTCTGCTGGGCTTTGTTCTGGTCACAATAGGGTTTGCCGCCGGACGTAGGACGGCCCCTGCCCCGCCAGCCGATACCACTGCCGCTGAACCCTCTAATGTCGAACGCGCTGACCAGTTGGATGGGCAGGACAAGGTGATTGTCTACGCCGCGCATATGACCTTCCGCTGCCCCGAATGCACGCAGATTGAATGGCTTGCCAGGGAATTGATAGAGACCGACTTCGCGGATGAACTGGCTGACGGGATTCTGGAGTTTCGCACAGTCGATTACATGCGTGACAGCGCTCTGGTTCGGCATTCTGACATCCATCAGCCCTTGCCCGCTGGCAACCAACATCGCCGCCATCAGCTTTATCTCGCGCAAGGTCGAGAAGATGCGCGCGGTGCTACTGTCTGGACTCTTGTACGCCGTCGGCCGAACTGTCGCTTATCTGGCGCTTGGAACGTTGATTATGGCCGGCCTTCTGGCCAGCGGAGAAATCGCGCTCTTTCTACAAAAATACCTCAACCTGGCCCTCGGTCCGATACTTATCCTGGTCGGAATGCTGCTTTTGGGTTTGCTCGCCTCAACAGCATCAGTCACTCTGGTAAGATCGGGAGTGCAGGCGCGCGCAACGAAAGGCGGCATCGGCTGGGCGGCGCTGCTTGGCGTTTTGTTTGCCTTGTCGTTCTGCCCCGTTTCCGCCGGACTATTCTTCGGCATTCTGATCCCTTTGTCCGCAGCTAACCCGCATATCTCACAGAATTTCGTAGCGAGAGCGTGCAAAGCGCTGCTGCGGGGGCGCAAATTGGTAAAACGTCGGAGCAGCCGTATAGACATACTGCAATCTGGCGTTTTGCCAATTCGTGCCGTCGCAGTGGCGCTATCCGCGTTCGCAGCAGGAAGTTTGTGAGATATGCGGGCTAATCAATCCATGGTGATTCTTCCGCTGGTCTACGGCATCGGCACGACTACGCCGGTGATCGTTTTTGCCCTCCTGATCGCGTTCGCTTCACAACGGCTGGGCAGCGCGTTCAACCGTCTGACCCAGATTGAACGCTGGGTCCGTCTGATCACGGGAGTCATCTTTGTCGTGGCGGGCATCTATTACAGCCTTCTTTACGTGTATGAACTGCCAATCAAGCTGTGGTAGAAATAGTGTCAAAAATGGGCATCGTTCAAAAGTTAACGCCTGAGACTTTTAAAAGAGGTATACTGGACAGGATTAACCCCAGTCATCCGACGGGGCAAGCGGGTTCAACCCCTCAAAAACTCTTCTCTTCTTCTATTCGCAAAATTTGCGGTTTTCCAGTCTTACCTCATCAACGGATTTTCTTGCATCTGACCCTGTCTTCAGGTAGTCGTTCAAACATCATGACAGAAGACAAACAACAGGAAACAGACCGCGTCCTCAAGGACGTGTTCGGTTTCAATTCCTTCCTGCCTAATCAGAAGGAAATAGTCAAAGCGATCCTTGCTAAACTGGACGCCTTTGTCGTTATGCCGACCGGAGGCGGCAAATCCCTCTGCTACCAGCTTCCGGCACATATAATGGACGGGACCTGCATAGTAATCAGTCCGCTGATCTCGCTCATGAAGGACCAAGTCGACGCGGCCATCACCAACGGTCTACGTGCGTCTTTTCTCAACAGCTCGCTTTCAGCTTCCATGAAACGCGAAGTCAGGCGCGAACTGACCGCCGGTGAACTGGATCTGATCTATGTTTCCCCGGAACGCTTTGCAATGGAAGAGTTTCTTGC
>CAYTRK010000164.1:0-5749 GCA_964440205.1 uncultured Victivallaceae bacterium | reverse complement strand
CGGTTCAGGAACCATTAAGAAAACAAATCTACCCACAGATTCCGCGGAAGACCCTAAAAACAAAACAGGATTCGGAAACCATGACACAGAAGACAAGGTTGCCAGCAGACAGCCACATGCACACGCGGCTGTGCAAACACGCCTCGGGCGAGCCCGCGCAGTATCTCCAAACCGCTATCGAGAAAGGAATACCCTCGATATGTTTCGCCGATCATATGCCCGCGCCTGACGGCTATGATCCCGATAACCGGATGTATCCTGAAGAATTCGGAATTTACCTGGAAATGGTCCGCGAGGTTCAGAATGGAGCCGACATACCAGTCCGATATGGAATTGAAGCCGATTATTATCCGGGATGCGAAAGCTACCTCGAACAATGGCTGAAGCAGCAGCCCTTTGACCTTGTGATTGGTTCTGTCCACTATATCAAAGACTGGCCTTTCGAAAGCCCGGAAGGGCGCAACCGGTGGAAATCAATGGATACTGCGTCTGCGTGGAAACAGTACTTCAATCTGGTAACCAGGCTCGCCCGCACCGGAATGTATGATGTTCTGGCGCATCCGGACATTCCCAAGAAATTCGGCTACGATATCGGAGGCGAAAATGCCGCACGCCTTGCTCTGCCTGCTCTGGATGAGATGGCCAGGTCCGGGATGGCAATTGAAATCAACACATCCGGACTCCGAAAGCCGATAGCTGAAATATACCCTACCCGGCAAATCCTGGAAGCTGCGCAAAACAAAGGCATTCCGGTAACTTTCGGCTCCGACGCCCACAGCCCCGAAGAAGTCGGCCATTCCTTTGATAAGGCCGTCGCCCTGGCCCGGAGCTCCGGCTACACCCGATATGTTACTTTCGAAGGAAGGAAACAGCGCCTCCACCCCCTGCCCTAACCCTGCATATCTACACAGAATTACTGCTACGAGCACGGATAGCGCCACTTTCCGCCGCTGGATATCTTATCTTACTCTGGACATAACTGAGGGCATTGACCTACACTTTCGGTTTCGGAGAAACAACAAGAAGGAGGAAAGTGATGCCGGAAGACGATAAAGTAAAAACCGTTATCGGAGAAGATGTCGAAGTGGTTGGTTCAATTAAGTGCAGCAATAACATTCAGGTTGAAGGAAAGATAAACGGAGATCTGAACTGTGCCGGCGCCGCTTCCATCGGAGAAAAAGCTTCTATCAAAGGAAATATCTCGGTCGAATCAGTGGTCGTACTCGGCCAGATTCACGGCAATATAACTTCGAAGGACAAAATTGAACTGAAATCTTCGGCAAAAGTCAACGGCGACGTCAGATCAAAAAGGCTGATTGTCGAGGACGGAGTAAGTTTCGTCGGGAAGTCGGAAGTCAATGCCGGGGGGATCAAACCTTCCCGGGCCGCAGGCGCCTCAACATATCAAGCCCGCGAATCAGAAGAGCCCGCCCGCCCGGCACAGGAACAAGGTGAACACGAGGAAGAGGACGAACAGAAAGAAGAGATCCGGAAAAACATAAAGAACGACGCCAAGAACCGGGCTTCCGGCTTCTTCAATCGAAAGTAGCATTCCGGATTCCGACTGATGCGAAAATCCAAAGACAAAGATGTTAATATTATAGGGGGGTACTCCGCAGCGGAAGCAATAAAACGCGCACGAAGCCGCATGCGCAGCCACACTAATCCTAAACCGGAGAAGCGGGAAACATCCGAGCCCGAGCCAAAGCACAAGAAAATCCGGCCGGATGAACGCAGAACACGGTTCGGACGGACTGCTCTTCCAAGCAGGAACCAGATAGTGTGCTATGAATGCGGATATGCTTTCACACTGCCAGGAAGCATCCACGAAACTTATTGCCCTAAATGCCGGAAGTTTCTCGACAGGTCGGATTACACAATTACGAGGGAAACGACCGAATCTACGCGGACAGTGGGCTCTGTGAGCATCGAAGAGAATGCTGTCCTCAAAGACGTCTCTGTAATAGCAAGAAATATTACAGTAAGCGGAGATGCCGCTCGCGCGACTCTCCGCGCATCAGACACCCTGCAGATAAACAAAAATGCGCGCTTTGACATTACCCGGCTGCGCATGAGTAATCTCGTAATCGGCACAGGCGCCGATATCACTATAGAACGAAACGTATCCTGTCAAAATCTCGAAATACGCGGCTGCCTGAGGTCGAATATAATGTGCGATGGGACGGCAAAAATGTCAGCAGGCGCGGTATTTGTCGGCAGACTCTACTCCCGCGGCCTCGTTATCGAAGACGGTACTCGACTTCAGGCTGAGCTGCATGCTACTCCTTCATTGTGAGCAGTTGTCAACTTTGGTCTTGCGTAGACACCCGGAATTGCCAAAATACATACTCATGAAACCCAAACACGGACTCGGAAAAGGACTTGGAGCCCTACTGAAGGATGAGAGTGAACCTTCCTCTTCCTCGGCAGGACCAAACACGATACCCGTCAATTCGATCGTACGGAACAGTCACCAGCCCCGCCGCGACTTCGATGAAACGGCCATTGATGAACTTGCAGGCTCTATACAGGAACACGGTGTACTCCAGCCTCTCCTTGTGCGCCGCCGCGAGGACGGATACGAACTGATCGCCGGTGAAAGGCGTTTCCGGGCGGCAACAAAAGCGGGTCTGGAACAAGTGCCTGCTGTCGTGATCGAGGCGGATGAACAGGGTTCTCTGGAGCTGGCCCTGGTGGAAAACCTTCAGCGGGAAAATCTCAACCCCCTGGAAGAAGCTCTCGGCTACGAGGAATTGAGCGAACGTTTCGACCTGACACAGGATCAGATAGCGAACCGAGTGGGAAAAGCCCGCGCTTCAATAGCCAACGCCCTGAGAATACTCAGTCTGCCGGAAGAAATAAAGGCAATGCTCAGCAACCGAAGCCTGTCGTCCGGACACGCCAAGGCTCTTACAGCGGTCGAAACAGCTTCCGAGCAGCTTCTTCTTGCAAAAAGAGCCGTCTCGGAAAATCTGTCCGTGAGAAACCTTGAAAAACTGATAAACAAAAACAGAAAAACCCCGCACAAACGCCGGGCCACCCGAAGCGATATCCCGAAGGAGCACCTCGACTATCTTTCTGAACGTATGCACAAACAGTTTGGAACTTCTGTAAGAATCAAGCCCTGCAAGACATACGCAAACGGAAAAAAACGCGCTGGCTCGCTCGAAATTGACTTCTACTCGCCTGATGAGCTTGATAGAATCCTCACCCTTATAGGCATGCCTCAGGAATAAGCAATAAGCGGATGGCATTTTGACGTATAAGATTTGACAGGAAAGGAGTCGCTATTTCATGTGCGAGCATTGCGGGTGCAGTCAACTGCACGAACAAAAACACGAACACGGCCACAGTCATTCTCACGACCATGACCACGGCCATAGCCATGACCACAATCATACCCACGAAACCGCGAGGACCAGTACGGCATCAGCGGTCACTATAGATCTTGAAGAGAAGATTCTTTCCAGAAACGAAGAACTTGCGGAACAGAATCGCCGATGGCTTCGGGATAGAAACGTTGTTGCAATCAACCTGATTTCCTCGCCCGGCACAGGCAAAACGTTTCTTCTCGAAGAAACGCTGAACCGCCTCGACAGCAAGGTCAACTGTGCAGTCATAGCCGGCGACCAGTATACCGATAGGGATTCAAAACGTATCCAATCCACGGGAGTTCCTGTCGTACAGATCGAAACCGGCGACGCATGCCATCTGAGCGCGGAGCAGGTAGGCAATGTCCTCGAACAGGTTGTCCAGGACGACACCGACTTGCTGTTCATAGAAAACGTCGGAAACCTGGTGTGTCCTTCAGCCTTCGATCTTGGCGAAGATTTCAAAGCAGGTATGCTGTCGGTAACCGAAGGGGAAGACAAACCCGTGAAATATCCTTCAATCTTCTCACAATCCCCGGTTTCCGTTATTACAAAGATTGATCTCTTGCCCCACGTGGATTTTGATATCTCGCAATGCAGACAATTCCTGAGACAGGTTCATCCTGGAATGTTCATTTTCGAGTTGAGCGCAAAAACCGGCGAAGGCATGGATCGGTGGATAGACTACCTTCTGCAGATGAGCAACAAATGACTCTGTCTCACCTGAGCAATGGGCCTCAAAGAATGTAATGAATTCTGCGCCAGTTAACAATGCGATATCCCTACAGAAATGCGCTTCCTACGGAAAAGAACTCTCCGCCGCCGTCGAAGAACTTATCGACAAGCTGGGCGGCATGTCCCGCTTTGTCGGAACCGGCCACAAAGCGCTGATAAAGCCGAACCTCCTGACAGATAGAGAACCGGAAAAAGCCGTCACAACCCACCCCGAACTTGTCCGAGTCATAATACGTCTTGTAAAAAAAGCCGGCGGACACCCCGAGGTAGCAGACAGTTCCGCAAGCGCCGTCAAAACCGAAGACGTCTGGCAAGCCACCGGAATCCAGCGCGTGTGCGACGAAGAACGCGTGCCACTCGTCAACCTCGAGAAATGCGGGTCGGTGAATTTTAACGATGATGGCTACCGCTACAGTATCGCCAAACCCGTCCTAGAATGCGATTTATTGATAAATGTGCCCAAAGTAAAGACTCACGTCCTCACAACTCTGACAGCCGCAATCAAGAACCTGTACGGCGCGATCCCGGGTTACCAGAAGGCAATGCTGCACAAAAGCCATCCAACAGCAAAAGATTTCGGTATGCTTTTGGCCTGTATATACAGACGGCTGAAGCCGTCCCTGAATATTGCCGATGCAATATGGGCCATGGAAGGCGAAGGACCTTCCGGGGGGAGCAGGACCGACCTGAATTTTCTCGCTGCGTCTGCTGACGCTCTTGCGATGGACGCGATGTTGTGCAACATTCTCCGCATCAATCCGCGGACAGTGCCATACATAGTCCATCTGAGCCGGGACACTACTCTCGCGAACGCCGCCAAATACACAATTACCGGCTGCGCCATCGATGAAATTCGCCCGAAATCTTTTGCAAAACCAGGCGCTGCAAAAGCCCGGCTTATTCCCGGCTTCCTTGTTAAAATTCTGGGACCGTACATCTGGATCAGGCCCTCCATAGGAACAAAGTGCAGGTTATGCGGACGTTGCGTAGAGTGCTGTCCTGTGAAGGCCTTATCCATTGAGGATAACGCAACAAAACCCACTCTCGATGCCTGCAAATGCATAGGGTGCTGCTGCTGCCACGAAGTCTGCCCATTCGACGCGGTAAAGATCACACAAAGCCCCCTGCTTAACATCGTACGAAAAGGTAAACTTCCCTGACCAAGATGCAACACCAACCCAAACACATAATAGAATATGCGGCCTTGAGATTTGTCGGCTCGATCATGCAGGCCCTGCCCTATCGGGCATCGCTCATCAATGCATGGGTACTTGCGGGCTGTTCCTACGCCACAATGCGAAACAGAGTCAATGAAGCAAAAAAAAGAATTCGCCTGGTATTCCCTGAAATTCCCGAAAAGAGGGTAAGATCAATTGCATGGATCTCGTGGCGAAACATTTTTTTCAGCGCCGCCGAAATGCTGAGAATGCCGAAAGCCAGACTGGAGTGGCTCGACCACATAACCGAGTGCGCAGAAATGATAGACACGCTCAAAGCCCACTCCAAGTCCGGGCGGGGGGGCATAATAGCATGCCCGCACATGGGGTCGTGGGAACTTGCTGCTGCCACCAGCAGGCTTCACGGCCTCCCGGTTTTCAGCATAGCGGCAAAACAACGTAACCCGTTGATAGACCACTACATCA
>CAYTRK010000163.1:0-5750 GCA_964440205.1 uncultured Victivallaceae bacterium | reverse complement strand
TGTCTCTCATTAACGAAGCTTATGATTTTCTTCTGCATCATTCAGTCTCTTGATCCTTTATATTCTCTTTGTGATTGCTGCCGGCAGTCCGTTATCCGAACTGCCGGCAGAATCGTCTTGATCAGAACTGGGTCAGTTCATCGTCATCGAGCGGAATCACCTCATCCGGCTTTTGCTTCTTAGACTGCGCATCCGCCTTTTGCCCCTGGGATTGTGTATTCTGCTTCTGCCCCTGGGATTGTGATCCCGAATTACTGTTATCATGCGACAACATTTTCGGGTTTCTGTTTGTCTGGTATTCTTGCTTCCTTCCGCTGGACGCGACAGGCTTGCGTCTCTGGCCGGAATGACCGGCAGATTTAGCGCCTGAACGCTGGCTGCTTCCTCCTACCATTGCCAGCAGTTCCTCGACCATTGAATCGAGTTCCTGAGCCTGGCTTGACAGTTCTTCAGATGCGCTGGCGCTCTCTTCTGCATTAGACGCATTCTGCTGAACAACCTTGTCCATCTCGGCAACAGCAGTATTGACCTGATCAATACCTTGAGACTGTTCTTTTGATGCTGCCGCTATCTCGCTGACTATAACCGCGACTTTGTCCGAACTTTCCTGTATGCCTGAAAATGTCTTTTTCATTTCTTCGGCAACATTCACTCCGGAATCGGCCTGTTTCTGCGAGTTATCTATCAGTTCGGATGTATTTCTTGCTGCTTCGGCTGCGCGTTTTGCCAGATTGCGGACTTCTTCGGCAACAACCGCAAAGCCTTTGCCGGCCTCGCCTGCGCGGGCGGCTTCGACTGCCGCATTAAGAGCCAGCAGATTCGTCTGGAACGCGATTTCATCAATAGTCTTGATGATCTTCGCGGTTTCCGCCGAACCGCTCTTGATGTCCTGTATGGCAGTGGCCATCTGTTCAACGGCGTTAGCGCCTTCGCCGACCACTTTCTTGGAGTCATTCATAAGGCCGTCAGCCCTGTTGGCGTTGTCAGCGTTCTGGCGGGTCATAGACGCCATTTCCTCGAGAGCAGAGCTGCTTTCTTCCAGGCTGGACGCCTGTTCGCTGGCTCCTTCCGCGAGGCTCTGGCTGGCTCCGGAAACCTGGCCTGAAGCTGATGTCACTTGCTCGGCTCCGCTTCCCAGCGAATCGGCAAGGCTTTTGAGCGCTTTGCTTATGCCGCGACTGATGAGTATTCCCAAAGCAACGGCCGCGATTACGCCGACAATCATGGCAATGAGGCTGAGCGCTTCAAGGAAAGCAGCCTGGGAATGACTATGTTCAGTCTCGGTTGCCGCTATGTCGCGATTCTCCTGGACCAGCTTATCCAGAAGCCCTATTGCCGCCCCTTGTTTTGTGGTCACTTCGCCAAGCAACAGTTTTTCATTGCTTTCCAGGATATGAAGGGATTCTTCAGCAATAGTCTGCATTGCGTCAAAATGCTTGAAGACGTTGTTCATTGCCGGGATCATCGTGTCATTATAGACTGTAAGCGCCTGTGTCTTATTGCTTTCGGCAACGAGCTTCTTGATTTGCCCGATGGTGTCATGGAAGGTTTTATGGGGCTCATTAAACGCCTTTATTTCGGAAAGGAGCCTGGTATTCTCTGTCTTGAATGTGGGCAGGTATCTGCCGGCGGCACAGGTTGTATAATCATCGCCGCCCTCAAAGGATTCGCCCATGTGCAGCAGATGCAATGTCTTCTGAACGAGCGTATAGTGATCTTTTGTATATCGCTCAAGGCGCCTGGACAGATCCACGGGATCGCTGATGCCGATCTGGTCGAAATGCTTGCATTCTTTTACAAATTTACTGTTTGCCGCGCGCCAGGCATCCCATGCAGGCACGAACTGTTTCCATAAATCAGCTTCGTGTTCGCTCTGGGGCAATGGCTCATAGACTTTCCATGCTGCCTCGTACTCTTCCCTTGCAGTATTGAGCTTGTCATATTGCCTTTGTCGCATTTCCTTTGAGAGTCCGGGGATGCCCAGAGTTCGCATTGATCCGGCAATATTTTCAGCATTTTCCTTGATGATCAATAGACTGTCTACGCTTGGCAGTCTCACCACTCCCAGCTCGTTAACAGATTTTTCGCCTTTAACGGCGGCGTAGAAACCGACCAGGCCAAGCAACAGCACAATCGCCGCAACACTCATAAAGCCCGCCATCAGCTTCTTTCCTATAGTCCACTTTGAATTCATCGCTTAATCTCCTTGTTAATCATTTCCTTAACATTAATTCATCTGAGTTTTCTTTGTTTCAGGCTCCAGCAACTCCTTTCGCGGCTCCGACGGTGGCGGTTAATTCGTCGCCGGAAAGAACCTTATCCACATCCATCAACATAACCACGCGTTCGTCGACCTTGCCCATGCCCAGGATAAATGACGTGTCTACAACCCCGCCGAATTCCGGTGGAGCTTCAATCTGATCTCCCGCCACATCCAGCACCTCGCAGACTTCGTCAACTATGATCCCCATGGTCACGCTTGAATCAGCGCGTCTGACTTCAACAACAATGATACATGTTGTATCCGTGTTTTCTTTCAGCTCCATTTCAAATTTGAGGCGCAAATCGACTACGGGGATAACTTTTCCCCGGAGGTTTATCACGCCCCGCACATAATCAGGTGTTCTGGGAATCCTGGTCACGTCCATCATTTTAATAATTTCCTGCACCTTCAATATTTCAAGGCCGAACTCTTCGGCGCCGAGCTTAAAGGTCAGGTATTTGCCAGCCATATTGGCCAGCTCACTGTTTTGCATGTCTGTCGCCGACATACGCCCTCCTTTCAGTGTTCCACTTTTGTCTTGCTGTTTCCCGGTCTGCCGGAGGAATGGGGATCGAGTGTCATTTACCTGCCTCCTTTCTTTCGATCGCCATCCTTACAATACCTGCAACATCCAGAATCAGGCCAGGGCGTCCGTCTGCGAGAATACTTACCCCGGAAACTCCCTGAATTCTTCCCATTGCAGCCCCAAGCGTTTTGATAACTGTCTGTTGCTGGCCGATCAGCTCGTCAATCATTAGCGCCACCTGTTTGCCGCCGTCCTCTACGATGACCAATAATGCTTTTGTTGGATCGTTCTCTGCCTCTTCAGTGTTGAAAAGGCGGTTGAGCCTGAATACAGGAAGCAAGTGTCCCCTGAACTGCAGAACCTCTCCACGTCCGACAACCTCGCTGATCATTGATGCTTCAGGACGGATCGATTCAATGATTGATAGTGTCGGGATAATATAGGTTTCGTTTCCGACTCTGGTGAGCATGCCATCAATGATTGCGGTGGTAAGAGGCAGAACCAGGGTAAATGTGGAGCCCTCTCCTTTTTTGGAATCGATAAGAATTTTGCCTTTAAGCGCTTCTATATTCCGGCGCACAACGTCCATTCCCACGCCCCGTCCGGACACTTCGGTGATTTGTTTTGCAGTGGAAAATCCGGCTTCGAATATCAGCGAAAAGATCTCTTCATCCGACATTCCGTGGTCATCAGTAATAAGCCCGCTGGATATGGCTTTTTTGACTATAGCGCTTCTGTCGAGACCTTTTCCGTCGTCTATGATCTGAATATGTATGCATCCACCCTGGTGGAACGCTCTTAACTTGATATGCCCCTCTTCGCTTTTGCCATTTGCTACGCGATCCTGAGAGTTGTTTTCTATTCCATGATCAACAGAATTTCTGATCATATGAACCATTGGATCACCAAGTTTGTCGACCATGGCTTTATCGATCTCGGTATCTTCGCCTTCCATAGAGAACGCGATTTTCTTGCCGGATTTATGGGAAAGATCTCTCACCAGGCGCGCCATTTTTTTGAATACACCTGCCACAGGTATCAGGCGCATGGACATTCCCAGATCCTGGAGCTGGTGAGTTATTTTGCTCAGTTGCGAAAGTTGTTTTTCCAATTTAAGAGAGTTCAGTCCGATAATTTCTTTGTTATTAGAGACCATGGATTCCGCGATGACAAGTTCTCCTATCGTATCGAGAAGAAGGTCTATTTTTTCGGCGTCGACTTTCATGGTGGCGCGGACGCCGGCTTTGGATGTGGGTTGTGTCTGTGGGCTTTCAGTCTTCTGCTGTTGGGGGGCAGAAGACTTGGGGCCAGCGTCCGCGCCTGATTTGGTTTCCGGATCACGATGTTTGTTTGTGGTGTCTGCATCTTCCCCTGTGACGGTATTCGCAGCCTGGGGTGCGGCGGCTTTTTTTGTTTTGTCACTACTCGTTGCGGAAACCTGCTGATGCAGAATCTGGTCCAGTTCCCGGAGAAGAGGCTGAAATTCGGGTCTTGTGGTGAAATTTGTGCCTTCGTTGAGGGCAGTGGTCAGATCCTGGATCATATTCTTCAGCATATCCAGAGATTTAAACGTTAAGTCGACAATATTGCCTTGAAACTCTCTTTTGTCTTTGCGCACGTCATCGAGAAGATTTTCAGCCTTATGGGCAATTTCTCCTATGGGGGCGAGGCCTATGAATCCGCATACTCCTTTGATTGTATGGAAAGCGCGAAAGACCGCGTTGACTGCATCCGAATCCTTCGGGTCATTTTCCAGGTGGAGAAGGTTCTCGTCTGCAATGTCGAAATGTTCCTGTGCCTCTGTTACGAAATCCGCTGTAAGGTCAGGGTCAGCGATTGGAACGCTGGGTAGAGGCTCCTCGGGCATTGAAGTAGCAGTTTCAGTTTTCTGCGTCTTTTGATTTCCGCCGGGTTGATTGCTGATGGTTTCTTCGGTTTTCGTCTGGGCTGAAGAAATATTTGTATTTTCCTGATTCTTGTCAGGCGAGTTCGAACTGCATCTATTCTCCAGTGTTTGAATGATTGCTTCCAGGCCCGAAGGTCTGGCGTCATTGTTATAGGCGTCAATCGCTTTTTCTAACCAGTCTTTTACTTCGAAGAGTATATCCGCGGAAACAGCCGGACCGGTAATGCTGCCGGTTATCTCGTCACAGGTTTGATTGTTTTGTCCGGAGTTTTCAGTTTCGAGGTAATCCTCGAGTTTGTGACATAATGTTTCTATGTCTGTGATACCGCAGACTCCTGCCTCACCCTTCATTGTGTGTATGATTCGTCGTATTGTGTTGATGTGATCAATGGCGGATGTGTTCTCGAATGCCAGAATTGCGTCATCGATCTCAGGCAGCACAGAGCGCTGCTGATCGATGAAGGCGTTGAGCAGTTCCGGGTCTATGATTGAGGCGGGGGCGGCGTCGCCGGGTGTGGAGTCTGAGTCGCTCGTATTTCCAATGGCTGCAGTTGCAGTCTCGTTTTTGTTTTTTGTCTTAGCGTTACTGTCTTGCACACCCGGCGCTTCCGCATTCTGTTTGTTTTGGATAGTTGTTCTTTTTGCTTCCAGTTGAAGCTCTCCCGGAAAGACGGCATTTTTACCCTGGCAGACTGCTGTTTGCAGGGAGCAGATAACTGCATTGACAAGTCTGAAGCTGTTCTCAACGTCTTCGGTTTCCTTAAGGATGATAGATTCAACCAGTTTGGATGCTTTCGCAGCAGCAGCTTTGCACATTTCTGCTTCGGGATGATTCTCTGGCTCTATTGCCTCGGCCGTCGCCTGGAGTTGTTGACTTATTCTGGCCAGAGAAGGCAGATCTTCAATGTCGGCCATAATAAGCTGTTCGGCTACTTCTTCAATCAGACTTTGTGCCGTATTTTCGCTCATAATATATTCTGCTTCCGTAATAGCCTGTTGTCGGCGGTTCGCGTGCATTACGTATTCGCACAAGACGTGCCAGATTACAGAGAATT
>CAYTRK010000162.1:0-5770 GCA_964440205.1 uncultured Victivallaceae bacterium | reverse complement strand
TTTGCTGTCAGGCCTGTTATGTCTGTCTACGGGTTAAACAGGAGTAGTCGCGTATACAATGTGTTTTGGCCGTTGGGGAGATTTGACAGCAGGAGAAAGGATTACCGGTTCTTCCCGGTTTTCTGGGGCGAGAAACGAATGACTGTGTTTCCGCTTTACTGGCATCGCGGGAGGGATTCGAAAGAGGAAATATTTTATGACGGGCTTCTGCCGCTCTGGTTTGTATGTCGGCGAGGGAACGACTGGAATGTGCATGCATTTTACCCTGTATTTAACTGGAAAGACATGCCGTGCGGCGAAGGCTGGCGCGTATGGCCGCTTATCGGGCGGTACAGAACTCCGCGGCGGAATCAGACCTATTTCCTCTGGCCGTTGGGTCATCACTGGAGTGGAAGAAACAGCGAAGATACCGGAACCGTGGTTTTTCCTGTCTTTGCCAGGCGCAGACAGGCAAATAAGGCTGAGTTTTATTCACTGCCATGGTCAATGGGTACCCGGCCCGATGGCGAAGAGTGGCAATGCGCGTTCCCCTTGTATTACAGGTCTAAGGGCCCAGACGACCGCAAGTTGTATTCCCCATTATATTTTTCCAGCCGAGATGCCGATGGCGATGGATGGAGTCTTGTTCCTCCTCTCTATTATCAATCTGAGGACGGTGAATCCAAAACGTTTGCAAGTCTGCTTGGAGGTTGCAGGACCGAAGGCAACAGGCAGTCATTTCTTTTTGTTCCTCTGCTTTCCTGGGGGACAGCCGACACCGAAGCCGGCAGCGGATCATGGTGGGCCGGCGGCCCCTTTATGCATCATGCCTGGACAGATGATGGCAGCAAACATCATTTCCTGCCTTTCTACTACTGGTCCAAAACACCGGATCAACGGGCTTTTATCTCGCCTCTATGGTCCGATGTTCGCCGCAAAGACGGCAGCAACTGGCAACTGCTGCCTCCGCTGATGTTCAAATCCAGCGATTCAGAAGGCCGCATTCTCATGACTCCGCTGTATTCCAGCGCAACGGACAGGCAGGGACAGATCAGATGGCAAAGCATCCTGCCCCTGATCTACAGGAGCAGATCAGAAGATGGCTATTATGCCGCTACGTTACTGGGCAGCATCAAGAAACAATCCAACAAGTTTGAATGGTTTGTGTTCCCGCTTCTTTCCGGAGGCAGAAGCTCGCCTGTGGAAAAAGAAATGTGGCTATTGGGGCCGGTTGCGCACAAGATGACAACGAAAAGCGAGAGTTCCTCGCATGTCTTTCCTTTCTACTATCACAATACGGATGGCAATATATTTGCATCGCCCTTGTATGCGAGCTGGGATACGGAAAAAAAACAAACCCGGTTAATTCCTCCGCTTCTTTCATGGAAGACCGGCTCCGCTGATCGTCAGGATTTATGGATAGCCGGTCCATTGGCGCATTTCAGTTGGGGAAAAAACGGCGGACCTGATCATATTTTCCCCTTATACTATAGCAATCCCCGGAAACACCGCCTGATTTCCCCGCTTTTTGCCCGATGGAATACCGGTCAGGAAACAAACTGGCTGTTTCCGCCCCTGCTCAGCCACTACGGATCGGACGGGTCGCAACGTGAATTGAATCTTCTGCTCGGACTTTATCATCAGAAGATGGGAACAGAAGAAGACAACAGCCATCTTTTGCCGGTCTACATGTGGAAAGAAGATGAACACTTTTATACGCCCTTGTTCGGTTGGAACACCACGGCCGATGATGGTTTTTTCTATCCTTTGACTCCACTGGCCGGCGCCTTTACAGGTGAACGTTCGGGCGGTTGGTTGTTTCCTCTCTTTTCACTTTGCCGGGACAAACAGACTGATAACTTTGAAGGCAGTTTTCTCTGGGGACGTTACAGATCCAGGGGCAGAAAATTCAGTTCAGGGCTGTTCCCCCTGTTTCGATATAAGAGATCGGGAAAAGACGGCCGGGGCAACAGCGATCGATCTTTCTGGTGTTTTCCGATCTGCTGGTATAAATCCGGCAGTAAATGCTTGAATGCGCAGGAAGAGAAGTTCTACGAATGGAAGAAGCACGGAGTTTTTCCGCTGTGGTCCTACGGTTCAAAAGGCTATGCCGATGGACGGGAGAAGGCAAAGGGTTCATTCCTGCTGTTTTTGTACGACTATAAACGAAGACAGAGGCTTGCGGAGGAAGGCGGAATCGAAGACTACATCCGGGCGCGAGTATTGTGGCATCTATATCATTATGAACGCGTAAAGGACAATGTAAGCGTGGATGTGTTTCCAGGCGTTACGTATGATAGAAAAGGCGATGAATTCAAAAAGGTGTCGTTCCTCTGGCGTTTCTTCCGATACGAGCGGGACAAGGACGAAGTGGAACTGGATCTGCTTTTTCTACCTTTGAAAAGATAACCTTTCAGCTGTCATATCTCACGCTTTTCGATTATACATTGAAAGGTTCGATTTCGACTGCCTTGTGTTCTTCGCGGGACAGGTCTGCCCGGAAGCCGATGAGGTGACCTGAAATCGAATCTTCAATACTTGTGGTAGAGAGTGACGGTTCGCCACCGGTCAGGTATTTTAGAAAGTCATCAACCAATCGCAGGTCGCCGCCGCCGTGTCCTCCCTGTGCGCCTGTCATGTCGCCGGTGATCTTAAGGTCTATCTCCTGTTCGGAGTATTCGTGACCGGGTCTGGGATCGATGTGACGAATCACGAATTTGCTGTCTTCAAGGCAACCCTGTATCTCGCCTGTTGTGCCGATGATATGGATGGAGCGGGACGGCTTTGCGCAGCCGCCTATCATATTGAGTGTAGCGGTGCAGCCGTCCTCGAACTCGATGGATACGGATTCATGATCGACCACGTCCATATCAGTCTTCCAGGCGCAACGTCCGTAAGGAGAGGTTTTAAGCGATTCAATCTTGTCCTCGATTGTGGGTTCTTCTATGTGTTCGATTGAGTCCCAAACATAGAAACGCCATCGGTTCGGGTGGTCTATATAATGTTTCCTTGCCGAATAAAGGCAGACCTCCTCAATGGGACAGTCGACCAGGCAGCGGGTTCCTGCGCCCTCCGGCGCCTTTTCAGGGCGGAACTGCATGTTGTTGCCGAAGCTGCAGACCTTTCTTGGATGGATACCTGTCTTCAGCCACGCTATCAGGTCAAGATCATGACACGATTTTGCCATGAGCATGCTTGATCCTGAAAATTCCTTTCGGTTATGTTTGCCGCGAATATAGCTTGTACCCATATGATGATAGGAGACATGCTCTGTAGCCTGAATGTTTATTATCTCCCCTATGACATTATCGGCCAATTGCTTACGTATGGAGGCGTAAAACGGAGCGTGTCTGAGGACATGGCATATGGCGACCTTGTTGCCGTGTTTTCTTACCGCTTCGACGAGTTTCCACATATCTTCTTCGGTTGTGGCAAATGGTTTTTCCAGCAGCATATCGTAACCGCGTTCCAGCAGCGGCAAAGAGGTGGAAACGTGCTGATCATCCATGGTGCCGTTAATTACAAAATCTGCTTTTTTCGAGTCTTTTGCCAGAGCTTCTGCAGATTCGTAGAATTGGGATTCGTTTAGTCCGTATGTCTGTGCAGCCTTTTTGCGGCGAAGTTCTGAGGGATCGGCTACCCCGACTACTTCCATGGCTTCAGGATTTTTTTTGGCGTAAGATGCGTACCTCAAAGAGCGGTGCCCGGCCCCTATAATGATGCACGAGAGTTTGTTGCTCATAGTCTGCTCCCAAGTCTATTCTTCAGATGAATGTTTGACAGATAATGATGTCCGCATTCTGGCTCCCGGTCAAGGAATTCTGTGAGATATGCGTGTTAGCGTGGGGTCATTCGAAAAGGGGGATGGAGGGCAAGAAGTCGGGCAAAGCGGAAGAAACACGTATTCTTACACCTGTTCAAACACGCAGATTTCAAGACACATATCAAAAATAATGTAAATGCGTTTATAGTCATGACATAATTGTGACAATAATCTGTTACTTACAGCAAAAATTGTGCTAGATATAGTTTCTTTCAAAAAGGGGATAGCCGATGGACTTGCCAAAATTAGAGATAGGTGATCTTACAATTGAGTTGCCCATCATTCAGGGAGGAATGGGTGTAGGCGTATCGAAAGCGCGCCTGGCGGCGGCAGTATCAAAAGGGGGCGGGCTCGGTGTCATTGCGAGTGTGGGGCTGGGAAATCATGAGATTAGTAAAAGAACTTATGAAGCAACTTCCCGTCAGGCTCTTGTTGATGAAATCAGAAAGGTCAAAGACCAGAACCTTCCGGTTGGCGTCAATATTATGGTGGCGCTTTCGAACTATGAGAGCCTCGTGGCTGCCTGTGTTGAAGCCGGTGCGGATGTGATTATTTCAGGAGCGGGACTTCCGCTGAGATTGGCGGGGTATGTCGAAGACCCTGCGGTCAAGCTGGTTCCCATCGTTTCATCCGGCCGTGCAGCTGCCCTGATCTGTAAAACATGGCTGAAACGAACAGGCCGTCTGCCGGACGCCATGGTGGTAGAGGGTCCCCTCGCCGGCGGACATCTGGGCTTTACCAGGCAGGCGCTACTTGAAGGTACTGCGGGGCCTCTGGAATCCATGGTAGAGGAAGTTATCAGGTTCATGGCCCCTTATACAGAGATTAAGGGCGGGGCAATTCCCGTCATTGCTGCAGGGGGCATCTATACCGGAGAGGATATCGTCCGTTTTCTGAATGTTGGCGCTGCCGGAGTGCAAATGGGTACACGCTTTGTCGGAACATACGAATGTGACGCTCACGAGGCTTACAAGCAGGCTTATATCGATGCTGAGGAGGAAGATATAATAGTGATTCAATCGCCTGTTGGACTTCCGGCCAGGGTAGTTAGAAATGCATTTGTAGACAAGAGCCTCAGCGGGGTCAGGCAACGCTTTTCCTGTGAATATCGGTGTCTGCTCACCTGTGATGCCAAAAGGGCGAACTACTGCATTGCCGACGCCTTGGCAAATTCCTCCAAAGGGTTTTTGGAGCAGGGTTTTGTCATGTGCGGGAAAAACGCTTACCGTGTCAGGAAACTCGTGAGCGTACCTCAATTGTTAGACGACATTATCAGGGAAGCCAGGGAGTGCAACCCTGGCGCTTCATTAATGACTTCCTGACATTTACGGGCTAGCGTTTATCTGCGCCCTTTATAAGAGCGCCGGTTTCCCCGGCGTCTGCCATAGCAGGTCTTACCCTTGCGCGGCGTACGCCTGGACTTGAGGGTTTCTTCACAGTGATAGTCGTGATCTCGATCTACCGGTACAGGAGATCCCAGCAGCTTTTCAATTGCATTCAAATAGGATTGATCTCCGGACGAGTAAAAAGAAATCGCCTGGCCGGAAGCGCCCGCTCTGGCTGTTCGTCCTATGCGATGCACATACGTAAGCGCCTCCATTGGCAGATCATAATTGAACACATGTGTGATGTCGTCCACATCCAGCCCGCGCGCCGCAACGTCAGTAGCCACAAGCGCATCAAATCGATTGCGCTTGAATCCCTCCAATGCGCGTGTTCGAGCTCCCTGGCTTTTGTTGCCGTGTATATCGGTGCTTCTTATACCGGCTTTCACAAGTTTTTTCGACACACGGCTGGCGACATGTTTCATTTGAGTGAACACCAGGGCTTTACCAACTCCTTTGTTGTTCAGCATTGAAAGCAGAAGCTCGTCTTTATTTTTTTTGCCAACAAACAATACCTTCTGATCAATCCGGTCAACAGCCGGCTCATTCAATTCTATTTCTACACGCACCGGCTTGCCAGGAA
>CAYTRK010000161.1:0-5813 GCA_964440205.1 uncultured Victivallaceae bacterium | reverse complement strand
AAGATGAACCTTAATGATTCGACAGCAATGGTTACGGGCGGGGCTCGAAGAATCGGGCGCGGCATTGTATCGGCTCTTCGGAGAGCGGGTTGCAGAGTAATTATTCATTGCCGCAGTTCGGAAAAGGAGGCCCGGGAACTGGCGCAGAAGCTGGGCGGCGACAGGACTTTTGTTGTGCAGGGGGATCTTTCTTCTGAACGTGGAAGCGCCGATGTTTTTGCCCGTGCAGTGCGCAAGTGGGGGCGTGTGGATATTCTGGTGAACAATGCCTCTGTATATCACAGAGATCCGTTGCAGCATACTACCCGCGAGTCGCTGCTCAGGGAGCTGGACGCTAATTTTCTGGCTCCGGTAATCTTATCCAGAGAATTTGCCGGGCAGCCGTTTGGAGCCGGTTCCGACGCTCCTTGCGCAAGCATAGTGAATCTACTCGACACCCGGATCGCAGGTCATGCGCCCGGATCTTTGTCTTATCTTATGTCCAAGAAGGCTTTGGCCGCGATGACACTTGATCTGGCGGCGGAACTGGGTCCGTCAATAAGGGTCAACGGTGTAGCGCCGGGGAATATACTCGAACCTTCTTCCGGAGGGGGCTCTGCAACTCCCGGAAAGGCATTGCCTGTTGTGCCGCATAAATGTAGTGTTGAAGATGTTGCTGAAGCCGTAGTGTTTGCGGCAAAGGCTGATTATCTAACCGGACAGATATTATACGTTGACTCCGGCGCGCATTTAAACGCCGGTGAAAGGTGATGCCAATGGATCGGATCTTTATCAGGGACCTCGAAGCTGATTGTATAATTGGAACTAAAGCTGAAGAACGGGAGAAAAAGCAGAAGGTGGTTGTGAACCTGGAACTGGAATGCGATCTTTCCAGGGCTGGCGAAACTGACCATCTGGGTGACACGCTCAATTATAAAATTCTCAAGAAAGCTCTTGTAAGACATATTGAATCGAGTCAGTACATGCTGATTGAGCGCCTTGCAGACCGGCTTGCTCATCTGTCGCTGCAGAATGAACTGGTCAACTCTGTGACGGTGGCAATCGATAAACCAGGCGCGTTATCAAAAGCCAGGAGCGTTGCCGTTCAGATCACGCGTCAAAAGTAGGGCGGAGTCTTCTGCTCAAAACCTATGAAATACCACCTTGTCGGAATACTTGGCAGCGGCATGAGCGCCCTGGCTCAGGTCCTCAAGTACGGGGGCGCGGAAGTAAGCGGGTCGGACCGGCGGCTGGATGGAGGAACAATGCCGGAGATTGGGCGCATTCTCCGTGCGGCGGGTATTGAACTTGTTCCGCAGGATGGGACAGGCGTCGGTGGCGCCTCAACGGTGGTATTCAGCACGGCTGTTGAGCCGGGCAACCCGGACGTGCTGGCAGCTAAGAACGGTTCGGTTTCCATTGAACATCGGGCCGAATGCCTTTCGCGAATCCTTGACGGACGAAACCTGATTGGTGTAACCGGCACATCTGGAAAGACCTCTGTCACCGCCATGGCCGGATGGATTCTTGAGCAGTCCGGCATGAAACCGTGGGTTATTAACGGCGGGATTGTCAAAGCATGGGCGGGGCCGGACCGGCTCGGAAACGTGTGGAAAGGTTCTGGTGACGTGTGGGTTGTCGAACTTGATGAAAGCGATAAATCGCTGTTGCAGTTCCATCCGAAGTACGCGGTCATTACAAATTCATCCAAAGATCATTTTGATATCAACGAAACCAATGAGCTTTTTGACAAGTTCAAGGCACGGGTAGAAGGCCCGGTAATTGACGGCAGGCAGATGGATAGCCGGTTGTATGATGATCTGAAACTGACAGCTCAAAGCAGCGAATTCACATATAGAGGCTGTTGGTTTAAGCTGCCCTGCCCCGGAAGACACAATGTTCAGAACGCTTGCCTTGCCGTTGAACTATGTCGCGTGCTGGGCGTGGAAGTTGCTGCGGCTGCCGAAGCCATGTCGCGCTTCCCCGGGGTTCAACGTCGTCTGGAAGTGGCGGGCAAATGCAGGGACATTGTGGTGATTGATGATTTTGCTCACAACCCGGCAAAGATAGAAGCGGCATGGAATTCCGTTGCCCCCTATTGTCGGAGGGTTCTTGGCGCCTGGCGGCCTCACGGTTTTGGGCCCCTGCGGTCAATGCGAGATGATTTGGTTGAGCTTTTCAGCCGTATTTGCCGGAACGCTGACCGGCTGTATTTTCCGCCGGTTTACTATGCCGGCGGCACTCCGGGTGGTGAGGAGAATTCAGATGTTCTGGCACGGCTTTTGAATGATCGGGGGGTTAACGCCGTAACCGTTGAATCGCTGGAAGAACTTTCAGAGAATCTTGCAAGAACAGCTGAATCAGGCGATGTGGTTCTTATCATGGGCGCCCGGGACCCTGCCCTGGCGGAAGTTGCCGGAAAGGTTGTTGATAGGCTACACTAACCTGATCTATTCATAAAAAAAGCCAAGCAAGTTGTAAGCTGTTTGGATAGTGGGGGCGCTATGTCTATAAGGCTGCTCCGGCTTTACACAACGAGAATTACGTGAAAATCGGGGGTTGCAGTGTTGGATGGTCTATAATATTATTAATTTTGGTGTTGCTTGCCTCAGAACGGGTGGTATAGTGGCGCGACTTTTTGAAAAGGAGGATTTGTCAAAGAAATAACATGGAAAACGCAACAACAGAACAGACAACACAGAAGAAAAAGATCGAATTTGATCTGTCCGAGTTTACGGGGGATGACCGTGAGCAGATGGCGCAGATGTACGAGGAGACGCTCAAGGATTTTGAACCCGGCTCCATAGTAAGCGGAAAGGTTATGGAAATCCATAACAATGAAGTGCTTGTGGATATCGGGTATAAGTCCGAGGGTCTTATTCCGTCGAACGAATTTGAGAAATTGAATGAAGTCAACCCTGGTGACGAGATTTATGTGCTGTTATCCCAGATTGAGGATGATGACGGCATGGTTGTTCTCAGCAAGGAGAAGGCAGATGAACAGATGCGATGGGATCGCATCAGGGAGCAGCATGACGAAGGCACTGTAACGCATGGTACTGTGAAAAGGCGTGTTAAAGGTGGTTTGATTGTCAGTGTAGAGGGTGTAGACGCATTTCTGCCTGGTTCGCATATTGATGTTACTCCTGTGCGGGACATGGACGGGTGCATCGGTCAGACTTATGATTTCAAGATAATCAAGATGAATCCGGAGCGGAAGAACATCATAGTTTCGCGCCGGCAGCTTATAGAGGACAGCCGCAAGGAGAAGCGTCAGACTCTGCTTACGACAATAGAGCCCGGGCAGACGCGTGAGGGTATTGTAAAGAATATCACTGATTTCGGGGTTTTTGTGGATCTGGACGGCATGGACGGTTTGTTGCATATCACTGACATGAGCTGGGGAAGGATAAAGCATCCTTCCGAGATGGTTTCCGTTGGTGACAATCTTGAAGTGCGGATACTTGACGTTGACTACGAGCGTGAGCGAGTTTCGCTGGGCCTGAAGCAGAAGGGCGCCAATCCGTGGCAGGATGTGACCTCCAAATATCCGGTGGGGAGCCGTCTTCGCGGAAAGGTTGTGAACATAGTGCCGTACGGCGCGTTTGTTGAGCTTGAGGAAGGTGTTGAAGGTCTGGTGCACGTATCGGAAATTTCGTGGACCAAGCGCATTGTACGGGCTTCGGATGTGCTATCGCTTGGCGACGAGGTGGATGTTGTAGTGCTCGATATCAATGAGGACGAGCAGAAGATTGCCCTTGGAATGCGCCAGACGGAGGAAAATCCGTGGGATACTGTACAGGAGAGGTATCCGGTGGGAACCAGGGTCAAGGGTGTGGTTCGCAACTTTACCACATACGGTGCATTCCTTGAACTGGAAGACGGCATTGACGGTATGATTCATGTATCGGATATGTCATGGACCCGCAAGGTCAATCATCCTTCCGAGGTGCTTGAAAAGGGACAGGAAGTACAGGCCGTGGTTCTGGAAGTGGACTCGAATAACAAGCGCATCAGTCTTGGTTTGAAGCAGGCGCACCAGGATCCGTGGGTCACGATAGCTGAGAATTACAAGCCCGGCGATATTGTCAAGGGCCTGGTTTCGAAGATAGCTTCCTTCGGGGCGTTTATTGAGCTCGAGGAAGGTGTTGACGGGCTTGTTCACATATCACAGATAAGCGACGGTCATGTTAACAAGGTTCAGGATGCCTTGCAGGTCGGCCAGGAAGTGGAGGCCCGCATAGTCAGGATTGACCGGGATGAGCGAAGGATAGGCCTTAGCATAAAGGCGGTATCCCTGCCGGAGGAAGAGTTCCGGATGAAGCAGGAAGAGCTTATGGAAGGACTCAAGCCGGGCGAGGATATGGTTGATCTTGCCGGGGCCTTTGATGACGCCTTTGATGGTCTTGTTGCCCAGGAAGAGGAAGAAGAGCAGGAATGGCGTCCGGGCCAGCACGACGGTGAAGAGTAGAGAAGAGAAACACCTGGCATAGCCGGGTGTACAACGGGCGGATGGAAGATGCCGCGTAAGAAGCATTAAGAGAGGCGCATCGGTGATGATGCGCCTTTCTTTTCTTATACAGGGCAGGCACAATGGGTAATGTAATTGATGAACTGAAATGGCGCGGGCTGCTTGAAGAACTCAGCAGCGACGAGGTCAGGGCCAGGCTTGATTCGCCTGTTACGGTATATGCCGGATTCGATCCAACCAGTGACAGTCTCCAGGTGGGCAACTATGTAACCATCAAGGCGCTCTCGCATTTTCAGCAGCACGGTCACAGGGTCATTGCGCTGGTAGGAGGAGCGACCGGGTTGATAGGCGATCCTTCGGGAAAAAGCTCCGAACGGGCTTTTCTTTCTGCGGAAGAGATCCGTAAAAACGTGGAAGGCATACGTGAGAATCTTTCCAGATTGCTTGACTTCGAAGACCCGAAAGCGCCGGCTGTGCTTGTAGACAACAATGAGTGGCTGGGGGAGTTCGGGATGATTGAATTCCTGAGGGATGTGGGCAAGCATTTCCGTATGGGCTCGATGCTCGGGAAAGAAAGTGTTCGTGCGCGTCTTAACAGCGAGGCCGGAATGAGTTTCGCTGAATTCACCTACCAGATCCTGCAGGCTTACGATTTCCTGAAGCTTTACGACAATTACAACTGTCTTTTGCAGCTTGGCGGTTCCGATCAGTGGGGAAATATTGTAGCGGGAATAGACCTTGTGCGAAAACGCCGGGGGGCGGAGGTGTACGGTGTTACTATGCCTCTGGTATGCGACAGCGCCGGCCGGAAATTCGGCAAGAGCGAGGGTAACGCCATATACCTGGATGCGGACAAAACCTCTTACTATGACTTCTACCAGTTCTTTATCAGAACAGAGGACTCGGACGTTATCCGGTTTCTGAAGATATTCACTTTTCTGTCTGAATCTGAAATAATGGAGCTTGAAGGCAGACTGAAGGCTGAACCTGAGAAGAGAGAGGCCCAGAAGCGGCTGGCTGCGGAGATGACCCGTATAATGCACGGTGAGAAGGGTTTGAAAGCAGCTCAGCAGGCGACGGACGTATTGTTCGGGAAATCGATGGAGGGTTTGAATGCCGATGAATTGCTGAGCATTTTTTCACATGTCCAATCGCAGAAGCTGCCCGCAGGCCGGGTTGTCGGGTCGTTGGTGATTGACATTGCTGCCGAGTCTGGATTCTGCAAGAGCAAGGGGCAGGCACGAAGGCTTATATCCAGCGGCGGATTATACATCAACAACAAAAAAATCGAATCTTTGGACGCTAAGTTTGATGCGTCGGATGTAATAGACGATCGCATTGTTGTTTTCCGGTCCGGGAAGAA
>CAYTRK010000160.1:0-5856 GCA_964440205.1 uncultured Victivallaceae bacterium | reverse complement strand
AATGCTGGTACATTCCATTGTCCGCTGTATTGAAATAATCGGTGAAGCCGCGTCTTTAGTTCACGAAGTTACTCATCTTGGCGCAGGGACGAATGATATCCGGTATTTCTGGCAGAATAAGGAATATATCCCTGCTGAAAGTAGCTGGAATTTCATTCCTTTTGGGTTCCAAACAACGGCGTCGACATATGATTCATGGATCATCCAAGGTTTCTATATTCCAGGGACCAAGGGTGGGAAAGCTCCCTATTATGATTATAACAGAGGTGGGACTGAATGTGCAGAAGATCTGTAGCCTTGTTGTTTCTTGTGTACCTCGGTTTGAGCTTAACGGGTTGTATATATCCTCCTCAAAGGACGGAGACGCTTAACCATGTCCCACGAGTTGTAGAGGAGGCTCTGCCTGGAAATGAAATAGTGAAAATTCATCGAACTTGGTTTGGTGATGAGATTACTGGTTATTTGGTTATATACCGGGAAGAAGATGAGAAAAAGCTTAAGAAGGTACATGTGGACGAAAAAGGAAGAGTTGGGCCCGTTGTAGAGCATTTTTGAAAGAGCACTATGGCAGGGTCTGGACTTCCACGAATAACAGCGTGTATTTTGACCTTAGCTGTTGATTTTTGTGCCGGAAATCGAGGTTTAAGAACTCCACCCGTTGGGCGGCAGGGTAGAACCGAGAAACGAGAAAATAGCTTTTTGCGTTGATACGTTCATCCTGCCATGCCCGGAATAATTCCGCTAAAAATTGAATCACGCTAAATTGGAAGCAGATCTTTCAGAATAATCTATAATAGCTGGAGCATGATGAAGAAACTAATCAAAACAATAGCATTTCTTGCCAGTATTGGGGGAGCAATTTGTGGATGCAGCACATTATACGAACCCGCTAGATGTCACGAAAGTAAGAATCTGACGTATCACGATGCAATGCGTATATCCGATGCAGAGCAACTTTACATTATACTACAGGTTCTTTATCGGTTGCGTACTGGAGAAACAAACAACTTAGTGGAATTTCTTGAGGGTGAGGTGTGTGCCCGAGCGAGCAGTATATGGAAACGTATCGAGGATGAAGAAATCGAAATTAATGAAGTCGATATGGTAAGCTTATATGATATAAAGCAGTATGCAGAAAGGTACCCTTTTCCAAAAGAATATGGACCCGTGTGGCACATTTTATCTTCAGTTATTGTTTCCAATGAGGAAATTCGGGTCATTTTAGACAAAGAGGAATTGTAGTAGACAAAAGATAGTGTGCGCGGCAGGGTCACGCGGCAAAGTCAGACCGCGAAACGAGAAAATAGCTTTTTGCTTTAATACGTCATCCTGTCCCGCCAGGAACAATTCCGCCACAATTGAATAACGCCAAATTGAAACTGGCAACTCTCCACAAAATCCGGTATAAGGTTTCCGAACAATTCATTGTAACCGGATAAAGAATAAATGATTCACCTCAGCAAAAAGACCCGGCAATTGCCCGTGCCCGACAGAGGCATAGCCCTCCCCTTCCCCACAACCAACATCCTTGCGTGTCTCATCGGACACACGGATATAAAAAAAGAGGCAAATTCGGGATGGCAGAGAAAACTTTGTCGCGCGCGTATTCGGGATGATGCATCGTTTGCCAGAAGATTTGCTTTGCTTGAAAATAAATTTAACAGGAGCTTGAAAGATAGTTAACAGGTCTGAGTCCCTGAGTCCTCTGACTTCATCCTTGAAACTCGATCCGTTATTCAATATTATTTTCAATAATCATGATAAGCTCTCGAAACAACGGAAACGGCAAACAACGCAAGACCATGCGGTTTATTGATCTCTTCTGCGGCATCGGAGGCTTTCGCTATGCCATGGAGCAGATATGCTCGAGGCATGGCGTCAAACCCATATGCGTCTTGTCCAGCGACATTGACGCCGAATGCCAGAACGCCTATGAAGCCAATTTCGGTGAGCGTCCGCTCGGTGATATCGCCGAGATAGAAGCGGACGACATCCCCAATCACGATGTTCTGCTTGCAGGCTTCCCTTGTCAGCCCTTCAGCATCATCGGTCACCGCAAAGGTTTTGAGGACACCCGAGGCACGCTCTTCTTCGAAATCGCTCGTATCCTTGAAGCAAAACAACCCAAGGCTTTTGTTCTTGAAAATGTCAAGCTGCTGGTTGGGCACAACAAAGGCCGTACGCTCGGCCGCATTATGGAAACACTGGCTGAACTCGGTTACCAGGCAAGCTACAAAGTTTTGAACGCCCTCGACTTCGGCCTGCCGCATAAGCGCGAGCGCGTCTTCATAGTCGGTTTCAAAAAGCAGTGCTTTTTTGAATGGCCGGCCGGTGGCGTGCCGATGAAGCCCCTTTCGAAAGTTCTGCAAAAGAACGTGCCCGAACGGTTCTACGCTTCCGACCGTATCCGCAAATCCCGATGGAGCCAGGTCAAACCCACAAAAAAACCCACAATCTGGCACGAGAACAAATCCGGACATATCAGCGCTTATCCCTTCTCATGCGCGTTGCGCGCCGGAGCTTCATACAATTACTTGCTTGTCAACGGCGAGCGGCGTCTCACCCCACGTGAAATGTTCCGCCTGCAGGGCTTTCCCGAGAGCTTTGAAATCATCTGTAATGACAGTCAGAGCCGGAAACAGGCAGGCAACAGCCTGCCCGTTCCCGTTGCCGCGGCCGTCATCGAGAACGTCATGCAGTCTTACGGCTGGCTTAATGGCTACTGCGCTGACATTCGCCCTGAACGCTTGGCCGTAGACGGCCAAATGACGCTTTTAGAGAAACGAGAAAAGTATGACAAAAAGTCCAAAACTAAGAACGGTTCAAAAGTACAAGCCGCCGTATCCGCTTAACCGCTTTCCGAGAGACTTTCCGGTGAAGCTCGGTCGAGAAGTTGTCTACCTGCTTGCCACCCGAACAACATCCCGGCTCGAAGGTCAAGACTGGGAAGAGATGTTCGCAAATATCATCGGAGCCAAATGGAAACCATCAAATGTCGGCCTTGACGACATCGTTCTTCAGCAGACTGCCTGGGGAGCAAAGACAGTTAAAAACAATCGCCCTTCCACGGCTCAGAAAATCAGGTTAATCTCAGGAAGAAACTCACCCGTTTACTCTTACGGTGACCGGGAAGTCAGCGAATGCGACCCCAATGATCTCGGGGAGAAGATACTCGAAATATGGAACGAGCGCGTTGCCGGTGTCCGCAAGCTTTTCAAGCATGTCAGGACAATCGTTCTGATCAAGTCGGACGATCTTCTCGAACTTGTAGCCTTTGAGTTCGACACCATTCTGTACTCCGGCAAAGAGTTTTGGTGGCAATGGAACGAGCGGAACAATCTTGAAGGCTTCAGGAAAGCGACGGACGAGCATGTCTTTACATGGCAACCGCACGGCTCGCAGTTTACCATCATTGAGGACGTGCCGGAGGACCGGCTTGCCATTCGCGTCAAAAAGCCACCCCAAGTCAAACATAGCGAAGTCCTGAAGAAGATTAATTTCGACGAATCATGGGTCGAGATCATCAAGTGAGTGCGTTATGGACAAAGTCAGTCCAGCCGAACGTTCTCGCATTATGGCCCAGGTTCGATCTCGCGGCAACAAGTCCACGGAACTGAAGTTGATCGCGCTTCTTCGCGCGAACAAACTCAGCGGCTGGCGCCGAAACTATCCGCTTACCGGCAAACCCGACTTTGTCTATCCTCGGCATCGTCTTGCGCTCTTTGTTGACGGATGCTTCTGGCACGGCTGTTCCAAACACTGCCGCCTTCCGGCGACAAACAAGAAGTACTGGATAGACAAGATCGAGCGCAACAAACGCCGCGACCGGAAAACGAGCAAAGCGCTCCGGGAGAAAGGGTGGATGGTTATTCGGATATGGGAGCACGAGTTGAAAAGCGAAGCATCATTCAAGAGAAAGCTTCGCCGCATACAGAAAGCTCTGAAATCAGTCAACCTCACCCGTCAGTAGCTATTCAAGGTCCTGGGCGTGTTCACGCCCAGAATCTGGTCTGTTGCCACATCCAGCGCTTCAAAGTGCCCAGGGTCAAAGCGCCTACGGTCAGACCGCGAAACGAGAAAATAGCTTTTTGCTTTAATACGTCGTCCTTCCCCGGCCCTGAACAATTCCGCCACAATTGCATAACGCCAAATTGAAACTGGAAACTCTTCAAAAAATCCGGCACGTTTTTCTCAGAAGACTTCATTGCAACCGGATAAAAAGAAAATGATTCACCTCAGCAAAAAGACCCGGCAATTGCCTGACAGAGGCACGACGCTCCCCTTCATGTCGGCTAACATCCTTCCGTATCTCCTCGGACAAAACGAAACCCTTACCTATGCCTTGAGTATGCCTAGGACTACCACTGCCTATGACTACGGCTGCTGCTGTACCCTTTCCAACACAACCGGCGCCACCACAATCAACTACTACGACACCGGCAATTCTTCAATAAACACCGGCAAAACCCCCGCAATCTACAACTACGACGACATATGTGCCCTTCATCAAACAGAATCCAGGTCGAACAACAAAGCCACCTACGCTGATTCCAAGGTATACTATTACGGCTACAGATATTACTCACCGGAGTTGGGGCGGTGGCCATCCAGAGATCCGATTGGGGAATGGGGAGGAATGTTGAATACAATATGGCTTGAAGTGATACAGTTGGGAGTTCAACGGGCCCAAATAGACGGTAGTTTTACGAGTGGTCTCCCGTTTAGATATGTAATGGCCAAGTTCATGGCTCCCGCAACGCTCAAAGACTATCTTTTTGTCCAAAACGCCCCTGTTCATAGGATGGATCATCTTGGCCTGAGAGAATGCACACATTCGGCATGGGCATATAATTGTGGTCCATGTAACAAAGGCGATTCGTGGGGCAAGAGGCAAAAAGACGAGAAAGACACCGACGGGTGTTCTTTTCCTGGCCAGCCTTCTTGGAAAGATAATCCCACCGGCATCTCTGGTTGCAGCTTTCTGCCAGCATGCGACAACCACGATTGTTGTTATGGAACATGCCACCGAAGCAAGCTGCTCTGTGACGCAAACTTTTATTCGGACTTAATTGCTATCTGCAGTTCTTGTACGAGCAGTCTATCCGAAGAAGTGCGTTGCGGCTTTTTGGCATACGTATATTATTTTGGCGTATTTTGGGGCGGTCTTGGCCCTTTCAACGAGAATCAAAAAGAACATTGCGAAGATTGTTGCTGTCCCGGCTATACACCACCGCCGCCCTATAGTGGAGGGCCTGGCAACCGGCCGAGACCAATAGTCCGACTACTCTAGGTTGGGTGTCCATAAATGAACGTCCGAAAAGAGCAAAAACGGTACAGTATTAGATTCTGTAGTGGTGTTTTTATCTTACTTGTAGTACTGCCCCCGGTTTTGTATAGCCTGGCAATTTTAGAAGAGAGTATTCGTGCTGCCTCTGGACGCGAAGGGGCGGGGATTATTTACACAATATGCATTATTCCTTGGTGGCTGTGGTTCCTCCC
Organism: uncultured Victivallaceae bacterium; assembly: GCA_964440205.1. Lineage (GTDB taxonomy): Bacteria > Verrucomicrobiota > Kiritimatiellia > UBA8416 > CAYSRM01 > CAYSRM01. The sequence continues at coordinate 357 of CAYTRK010000160.1, read as the reverse complement.
TGTAAGTTATCTTTTCGGCAAGACTTTTTTCGAATCTGGAATTGGAACATGGCCTCATAGCCTTTGGGGGTGGGTTATTACTGTGGCTTTCTACTCGGTTGTCTCCTTCGTAATCTGCCTTCTTAGGCATGTAAATAGGTGTTACCGAGGAAATGATACCGCGGACGGCAGCACGTAGCTGGGGGATCTGGGGTCTGCCCTTAAGTTTTAACTTATCAGGTTTTTCACTCTCAGAGAACTGGTTTTTAGCAACCCTTGTCCGCCTTGCGGCGGACTCGCTTATCTGCGCGATCTGTCGCACTTGATAATCCATAACATCTTCCCCGATCTATTACACCTGTAACGGTCCAGCGAGAT
>CAYTRK010000159.1:0-5879 GCA_964440205.1 uncultured Victivallaceae bacterium | reverse complement strand
GATTCTGTGGATTTCCTTCTTGCGGATCGAACCGGCAGCATAGTGGTGCGTCCCGGCGGCGAAGTCAAGTTCAGCACAGAGAAGGCATATTCAACGACTGCCGGGAGTCGGCGTTATTCTGAATGGAGGATCGAGCCTGGGGATTCTCTTTTCGTGTTCGGATATGTGCAGGCTTCTGATGGCGGCTACGAGGTTTGTTTCGATCGGGAAGGGTTCTATGATCCTATAATCTCGACATACGGCGAGAAGCGCGAACGTGTAATGATGGCAGGCTCCTCGCTGTTCCTGTGTTGGGGCGGGCTCGTTGCGCTGGCGTTTGCGGTTGCTCTTATTGTGGGTCTATTGCGTATGCATCGGTTGCTGGTGTTCTTTACGATACTCGGCATAGTCATTGTTGTTGATTTGGCCTTCCTGGGGCTCAAGATGATGAAGTCGGACCTTGAAGCTGCGTCCACGCGGATGGAAACGCATAAAGAGACTGCAAGTGACGCAATAGCGAAAGGTCTTTCAGCGGCGGGCGTCAGGTGGGACGGCGACTGGTCCAGTCTGGGAACACTGAGCCGATTCAGGCAGGAGGGTCTAAGCGAAGGGCAGGTATCCAGGCTTTCGCGTATCAGGCTTGATGTTGCCGCTGCTATTGAGCGGGTCAGGATGCAGCGGAACGCTTTTCCTGAGAAGCTGTTGGCGCCTCTCTGGGGTGTCCCCGCATGGGATTCGCTTCCGCTTCCCGAACATCAGCGGGATCGTCTTGAAGAAATGACAACCGGTTTTGAGAAAGCTGCGATCCCCCGGAAGTGGGGGCTGGGAATTGCAGGCGGAGCCCTGCTATTGGCTGCGGTAAGCTTTATCTTCGGTTTTCGAAAAGTCAGGTTCAAGCGTTGCATGGAAAACCTGCCTACGAGTCCGACTGGCGGGGCAAGTTACGGGCTTGCTGAATTCAAAGGGATAATTGCCTTGCCGGAAGATGAAGAGCCGTTACAGAGTCCGCTTACTTTTCAACCCTGTGTGGATTACACGTACAAGGTTGAGGAGAGGCGCGGAGCAGGGAAGAACGCGAAGTGGGTTACTGTTGTGGACGAAAAGGACCGGCGACCGTTTTTGTGCAGAGACAGTGAAGGCTCTGTTCTGGTTGATCCCGATGGCGCTGACATTATCAGTTCCTGGAGTTTCCGGCGGAGGGACGGCAGGTATCGTTATACGGAGACCAGGCTCGAGGTCAATGATCCGCTTTATGCGATAGGCGAGTGCGTTATAGAACCATCGACAGGCGACCGGCTCTATCTGAAGGACCCTGAAGGCAGCTACCCGTTTATCCTGAGCAATTACACGGAATCAACCGTGATGCGCAAGGTTGCGGCGGCGGGGGTATTTCTTCTGACCTTGTCATTTGCGGCTATTGTCTTGATGACACTGATGCTTTTCGGGCTTTCCGGATCATTTGCCGCTACTGATTACCTTGCTGCGGCATTAGCTGCGCCGATATTTATGACTTTTGTAACTCTCGTGTTGCATTTCAACGATCTGGTTTTTCTTCGAGAGCGGGTTGAACGGAATCTTGCCAATATTGATGTGTCTCTGAAGAAGCGGCATGACTTGATCCCGAACCTCCAGAAGGTAGTGCAGACGTATATGGAGCATGAATCAGGGTTACAGGAAGCTATTACCGAGATGCGCGGCGCTTATGATGCTGGGGTAACGTCGGGCAACCAGGCGAGGGGCGAGTTCATGGAGAAGGAGTATAAGGCGTTATCGCGCGTATTGGGGGTGTACGAGAATTATCCTGATCTGAAGGCTAATCGAAGCGCAGCATACCTTATGCGCGCGCTTGTGCTTCTTGAAAACGAAATCAGCTTTATGCGAAATGGCTACAATGACGCAGTTGAGACGTACAATACACGCACGCAGAGTCTGCCGGACGTTTTCTTTGCGAAGATATTCGGATTCGGACCAAAACGGTTTATCAGCGCGGAAACATCTGTCGTGAGGATGCCTCCATCCATACAGAACCTGTGGGAGAAAGACAAAGTCGCCGCTACGCGCGGTGAAGCCCTGCCCGGGGAGACTTCGGAGGAAGCGCAAGCTGCTGAATCCGTGCTCCAACGGGAAAAGTCTGCGGCTCTGGCTGCGACTGCTGTAAAAATACCTGAGGCGGGGGAAAGGCAGTCCGAAGACATGGAGCGTGAGGTTACGGACGCCAGGGCGGTTATTTATGCGCTACTTCTTAATAGTGACGACGAGACAAGAAACGAGCAGATCGAAACGATTGACAAAGCCGATTCCGAGGAGGTGGCTAAGAAGGTCATGGGTCTTGTCGAGGCGGTTGGAAAACAGATTACAGACGAAGTCAACCGGCTCAGGGAAGCGGAGAAGTGGTTCGGGCAGCTCATGAGTCTATCTCCCGGCGGATACAGGGCGTTCAAGAAGGTTGTTCGTTTGCTTATTGAGCAGGATGCTGAGATCAGCTTTTTCGAATATGCTTTGCAGAAATCGATCACCAGAAACCTTGATGCTTCTTTTGGAATGGATCGGACCCGGCCTGCGCGCCACCGGGAGATTTCATCGGTTGTAAGGCAGGTTTCGGTGATTCTTTCCCGGCTCGCATATTCGGAAGATCAGCCGAAAGAGACCGCGCAGGATGCTTTCAACCAGGGCGTTGCTCAGCTCAATCACGAGCCTAAGGCTGACTTTGAGCTTCTTTCCCCGCAGGAATGCACTCTTGCGTTATTCGATGAAGCTCTCGACGAGCTAGCGCATGCCACCAATATGGTAAAGGCTAATGTTGCATACGCTTGTCAGGAAGCGGTTAAGTTGAATATGGATTATACTTACGATCAGGCTCTTCTGTTGATCGCGGTTTCTGACGTTCTCGATCGGGATAGGCCTGACTGGGTTTTTCCTTCAGAAGATCAGGATGGCTGAGATCTGCCTTTTTTCTTGCGGCGCGCATGGCTGACAGTTAGTTTATTTGGAATTTGTTAGATTGCGGGGTTGTTGAAAGTCTGGAGATTCGCGTAATTAGCGCGAGATTATAGATGCAAAGAAGGGAGTATAAGATATGCGCAGGTATTATCGTAGTTCAGCGGCTATCTATCTGGGGGTTCTGGTTGCAGGCGGTTTGCTGGCATCTGGAATAGATTCGGGATTTGCCCAGGACGAGGGTACGGAGGCAAAGGCTGACATCACGGTTAAAGCCAGACATCTGGATCGCAACCTTTTCGAGAGGCCTTCCATGGAAGCCGCCGGACTTGGTATTGCGACAAGCGAAATTGGAACCAACGACATGGCCAGGCAGAACCCTGGCACGGTTACGGAGGCTCTTGAGTATTCTGCGCCGGGTATCTTTACGGAGACCCGCGGCAGGAAGATCAAGCAGTTTACTTCTTTCAGGGGACAGCGATATCCATATCCCGATTATGCTATTGGCGGGGTCTGGCAGGATGAATTTCATGACGCGCCATATTTCTTTCCTGCATCACAGGTGGAGAAAATAGAGGTAGTGAGATCAAGCGCCGCGTTGATGATGGGATTGTCGGAACCTGTGGGGGTTATCAACATCATTCCCAAGCGATTCGGTGAGCCGGGAAGTTATGTTGAGGGCGAGTACGGCACTTATGACACTTACAGACTTTATGGCTCTTACGAGGATGTGTTCCGTGATGGCGGATACAAAGTTGGAATCAATCAATATGGCACAGCCGGGCCTGATGACCTTAATGCGGCTGAAGAAATGACGAGCTTCAGTTTGCTGACAGACTGGCAGAAACGCCGTTTATCTGTTGAAGGAAGTCTTTTCTGGATTTACGGGATGCGTGAAATCAGGAGGGCCGAAGCCCCGGCCAGGGGACGCTTGCAGAACACTGAAGAGCGGTTTGACCCTTATAATACAGGCATCTTCGGTTTAAAGGCGCACTACACGCATGATCCTGATCGCGCTACCGAGTTAAAGCTTAATTATGCGACCCGGCTTCATGAGTTCGTGAATCCCGGCGCCGGTCCATCTGATCATGAGGACGAGGATTACGAATACTCGGCAGACCTTATTCACGTCTTTTCGCCATGGGCCGATAACATACTGAGGGTCGGCGGCACATATCATCACTGGGTGGCGCCCGACGGCAAGAGAATGTATGCCGGCAGCGAAATGGACGTTCATACTTTGTCCGCTGTCGTTGTGGATGAGCATCATTTTGACAGACTGATTATTGATGGCGGGGTGCGTTACTCGAAGCCCTATTTTTCCACATACGGAGGTTATACTTTTGATACCGAGGGCAACAGGTTTGGACTGTCTGAGCCCATTGAAGACGAATGGGACGACCCTGTTCTGCGAACTACCGCCGGGGCGAAATACGAGGTAACCAGCGAAATTGACGCTTACATGCATGCAGGCGTTGACACAGTGCAACCCGCTCCGGGCGCGGTCACTTCGGGTTTTGACGAGCCTGACAATGAAATACGCACAACAGTTGACGCAGGTGTTGAGGCGTCGAATCCGGGAATCGGAAGGATTAAAGTCGGCGGCTTTTATGCGCTCAGAAAAGACGCTATCAGCATATCCGGACAGATTGCGACCAATGCGTTGGGTGAGGAATTTGATTTGTATGAGAATACTGACCTGGTTCAGTACGGATTCGAGATGGAAGGGCAGACTGCGAAGATTGCCAAATACTATTCCCTATTTCTTAACGCCACGGTCATGGAATCTTTGACCAAGGCTGACGGAGACTGGGATTCGTTCCGTGATCTGCCTGACGTGATTGTCAGTTCAGGCGTGTACATGGATGTGGACCGTCTTGATTGCAACCTCTTCGGCAAATATGTTTCCGATTACGAGAACAGGCGTTTTGCGACAGGAGGGACGTATGAGCCGCTTGGTGATTTTGTTGAATTGAATCTGACCGCCGGTTACAAGCTTGGCGCAGAGCGGAATACTCGAGTTTATGGCTCTGTTAAGAACATAACAGACGAGGAATATTCGACTGTAGTCGGATATCCTGATTATGGTCGGCGATATGCGCTTGGCGTTCAGCATTACTTCTGATAGAGTGCAGATTGGCATGTTTGAAGGGCGCGCCTTAAGGCGCGCCCTCTTTTTATAAAATGTTATTATGAACAGGAGTGATTTATGAAGCAGATGACTGAACAAAATATGATCAACGCGTTCGGCGGCGAGAGCCAGGCTAACATGAGGTACCTGCACTTTTCGGTTAAAGCCGCAAAAGACGGATATCCCAATGTGGAACGCTTATTCAAAGCCATAGCATACGCTGAATATGTGCATGCGGGCGACCATTACAGGGTATTGAAGCACCTTGACGAGGGCAGGGTCGCCAATTCCATGGCGGCTTTCGGTCCGGGCGATACCGAAAAAAATCTCGGTCTGGCTGTTGCAGGTGAGACGTTTGAGATCGAGGAAATGTATCCGGCATATATGGAAGTTGCCGAGATGCAGGGAGAGAAGAACGCCTACCGCAGTTTCATGTGGTCTTACGAGACAGAGAAGAAGCACAAGGCCCTTTTTGAAAAGGCTAAGGATGCCGTTGGCGGAGGCAAAGATGTAGAGCTTGGGACAGTACACGTGTGTGATATCTGTGGTTATACCGTGGAAGGTGAAGCTCCTGATGAGTGTCCGCTATGCAAGGCTAAAAAGGATGCTTTTTCTGCCTATTGATCGGTAAGATTCGGGGAATAGAATCGATAAAAAAGGACGTTTCCCGTGGGGAAGCGTCCTTTTTTCTTATTCCTGTTGCGAGCGCGGAAGGGATGTGGGGAGGGGGGATGGGGGAAGAGAATATCCAATGATGAACACGGAATATCCAATGATGTGTAACGCGCCAGAGAAAATGGGAAAAGTGGACAATAAAATGAGAAAATGCAAC
>CAYTRK010000158.1:0-5882 GCA_964440205.1 uncultured Victivallaceae bacterium | reverse complement strand
CCGAAATATATACCCGCTCGCGGAGTTTGTCAAAAGAATAAATATTGCGTCGAACCATGCGCTTAAGTGGACGCTAAGAAGCCCGGCCATAGGAGCAAGCGCATTTTACGCACCACTCAGCTTCACGTTGGTCACGCAAAAGAGGAACAAAAGATCGTGAACACCAAAATAATCATAAAGAACGAGACGAATGCCGATGCTGATGCGATAACCGAGGTGACAGTCGCCGCCTTCAAAACGCTCGAAATCAGCAACAACACTGAACATTTTATCATAATCGCTCTGCGAGCAGTTAAAGCCTTGACGGTATCGTTGGTTGCAGAAATAGAAGGTCGCATTATTGGATACATAGCCTTTTCTCCGGTATCCATGTCTGACGGGACTGCGCACTGGTACGGATTGGGGCCTGTCTCGGTATTGCCAGCGTATCACCGGCAGGGTGTTGGCACAGCTCTTATCCAAGAAGGACTATCCCGACTGAGAAAACTGAATGCTGCAGGATGCTGCGTTGTCGGACATCCGGATTACTACAGGAAGTTTGGGTTCGAGAATGTAGCAGGACTCGGACTCGACGGGGTGCCTCCAGAGGTCTTCTTCGCTCTTTCCTTTGGTGGGCATATTCCTCAAGGCACGGTAGCCTTTCACGAGGCATTCAAAGCAGACGGCCAACAAGGCTAGTTCAGCCGACGCAAAAAAACCGCGCAGCTGATTAGCGACGTTCAGAAACGAGGATAGCCCAGAGGCATGATCGATAAGACATACCTTCCTTTCACAGCCGAGGAACTTAAACCTCATTTTATTGCTGATATCGATAGGCAGATCGCCTACTACCAGAAGAGTGCAGATCGTTATCAAAGATTCATGGAGGAGCATCCGGAGACGGCGGGAATCCCGCTCACAGAGGCAAAAACTCCTCGACAAATCGAGAAGGATGAGCGGTTCTGGACCATTACTGCGATAAAGAGTGTATTCGATCATCAATCGCGATTGAAAATTCTGAAGCAGTTACTCGTCAAAATGTTTGGGCGGAACCCACCAATTCCCGGTTTGATTAGTTGGGAAGAGTGCTTGGACGGGGATCTGCGACTATATTTTGAGGCCTGCCTTCCGTCTCCTCAAAGTTATGTTAGCTGGCTACGGTCAAACCTGCACCGTCGTCAAATGATCCCCTATGTTCTCGATGCTGCTGCACGAGAGAACGCCCGGACCCTTGAAGGGGCAACACATGTTGATGCAATGTTTCTGAATGTCACCAACGGGTTCGCCTGGTTGATAGAGGTAAAGGTTCTTTCTGATGTTTCCTATCAGATCTCGTTCGATAATTTTCGGAATCAGATTGCCCGGAATATTGATGTAATGCTGGACAACGCTTCGCTTGTTGAAACTGGCCTAGGAAAAAGAGCTCCTCAAAAAAGCCTGTTTTCTCTCCTTACTCCACGGTGTTTCAAACAATATCCCAGTTCTCGGCTCTATGGCTGGCTCATGCAAGAATACAAGAATGATCCGCATGCGCTGGAACGGGATTTGCCCCATCGTAAACAGACGAATTGGGCTGCTTTGCAACAACGGATCGGATGGATCACATTTGAGGATTTCCAAGAAGTTCAGCCAGGTGCTTGCCCGTGGTTATGAATAAGAAATGCTCAACCTGACATCCTCGTCAGCTCGAATTGGCAAGTCCATTGTACTCAATTGCCAGCCGGTAATACGGATCGTAGTACGATTAAACAAAATATGGCGCCAGAAAATCTGACCACTGCCAGAAGAACTTATCTTTTGGCAGGGAGAACGAAAAATATGAACACAGCATATGTCCACGGATACAATCCGCGTGAGAATATTCGTTTGCAAGATCAGGCGACGACATTGGTCGATCTGTTGCATTCCGATACGTCTTTTCAAGCGGGAAGCCGGGTCTTGGAAGCCGGTTGCGGTGTTGGCGCACAAACGGTGACATTGGCGAAGAACAGCCCCGGAGCCTCTATTGTATCTGTTGATATCTCAGAGAGTTCGGTCGAGCAGGCTGAACAGCAGATTCGGGCGGCGGGGCTGACCAATGTCCGGTTCCAGCAGGGTGACATTTTACAGTTGCCTTTTGCTTCACAATCATTTGATCATATCTTCGTTTGTTTTGTTTTGGAGCACTTGAAAGAACCGAGCACAGCCCTGCGGAAATTGAAATCATATCTGCGGCCGGGAGGTACAATCACGGTCATTGAAGGGGACCATGGTTCTGCCTACTTTCATCCCGATAGCGATGCGGCACAAGCTGCGATTCAATGCCAAGTCGAATTACAGTCGCGAGCGGGCGGGAACGCACTGATCGGAAGGTCGCTGTACCCGTTACTGGCTGCTACCGGCTATAGTGACGTCTGGGTGTCCCCTCGGATGGTGTATGCCGACTCCAGCAAGCCGGAACTGGTTGACGGATTCACGAAAAATACCTTCACGGCGATGATTGAGGGGGTGCGTCAATCGGCCGTTGAGAAAGGCATCATAGACTCCGCTCTGTTCGATAAAGGAATCGAGGATCTGTATCGAACGACCGAGCCGGATGGCACTTTTTGCTACACCTTCTTCAAAGGCATGGGGAAAGCATGAATGCTGAAAAGGCTTTTTTACCCAATGCTTGGTTTTTCAGCCTTACGATGTCGAGCAAAGGATCGATTACAACGGCGATCGGGTGGCACTGATCCACCTGAGAGTGGAGAGACAGGCAACTTACACAATGACATGAAAAAAATTGATTATCGAAATCAAGCGTTAAAGATCCTGCCGTGGGTGTGTGCAAATTGCGGTCGTGATTTTTCAGGCAAAAATCTCAGAGAGTTGACGGTTCATCACAAGGACCATAACTATAAAAACAACCCTCCTGACGGGAGCAACTGGGAGCTGTTATGCCTGTACTGCCATGACCACGAGCACTCCCGAGACCTAGATGCCGAATGGCTGCCGACTCACAATGCTGATAAAGACAAAACAACATCGGCAAGCCACGCCCCCTTTGCAAATCTCAACAAGCTGTTGTCTGACAAGAAAAGTAATGAACGAAAGTAACGGATCATTTTATTTGATGTCCTTGGCTGCTGCAAACAGCGCGGGACCAGTGCGTACCACGGTAAAATAATCGGAAAGGGCTCTGAGGTGAAACGAAAATCGAGCAGCAGCCCATCCTGGATGGACGTGAAGCCAACGGTAACTAATATGGGTACGGACCAACTGGTGAAGTTGGTGGCCGATCTATATCGCTTTTCGAAGGAGAATCAGACGTTTCTCCACGCTCGGTTCAGGGTTGGTGAGGACCCGCTTGTCTCTTACAAGAAGACCATTGCCGAGTGCATGTATCCAGACCTGTTTGGCAACAAGCCGGTCCAGATCGCCAAAGCAAAGAAAGCTATCAGTAACTATTCGAAAGCAACTGGTGATCCCCTTGGTGAAGTGGAGCTTATGGTCACGTTTGTGGAATATGGCAATAATTTCACGGTTGATTGTGGCGACATGGATGAAGCGTTCTACGATTCTCTCAACAGTATGTATCGGCGGGTGATCAAAAAAGTCCTCAAACTACCGGAAGAACAACAAAGCGGATATAAAGCGAGATTAAAGAGAATTATGACGTCATCATCTGGTATTGGCTGGGGGTACCACGACATGCTCGCCGATGATTTCTGTAACGCTTTTCCAGAAGAATGCTAAGAACCGAATCGGTAGGGACATCTGCATCTGAGGTAGGATTCAACCCTGGGATACAATGAAATTATTACCTATTATAGTTGCAAAAAACAAGTCACATGTTGAGATCTAACCCCGCCGAGGCACTGGCGCGTTATGCACCCCCTGGTGCTTATGGTTCCACAAAATAGGAAGAACATGGCCCCAACCACCGCAGCGCGGGATGCTTGCCGAGTCCCATTTCGTTCATTCGTTCCATTTCTGCTGATCTCGTTCGGCTTGGCCTGGGGCGTCCTCGGCTTGTACATCTTTCTGTCGGAACGGATGGAAGCGCTGTTTGGTCAGCTAACCGGCAACCATCCGCTCTTTTTTCTTGCGGTGTATGCTCCTGCTATCGCGGCGTTTGCGGTTGTTGCCAGTCGCGGTGGTCTCGAAGGAGTGCGGCGTTTCCTCGGGCGGGCGTTGCTGTGGCGTTGCAGTGCTGCCTGGTATGCCTTTTTGATCGTTGGCATTCCGTTGGTCTTCATTGGCGGTTCCGCGCTCAGAGGGAATCTTTTTGCCGAACCGTTTCCATTTGCATCCTTTGAGGCCCTGCTCGTGGCGTTGGCCCTTGCCGCCATCAAAGGTCCGATCGAGGAGTTCGGCTGGCGGGGGCTTGCACTTCCTCTTCTGCAACGGACGTTCGCTCCGATCTGGGCAGGTCTGATTCTTGGCGGTATATGGGGGCTGTGGCATATGCCGGCCTTCCTCCTGAGCGGGACCCAGCAGAGCCAGTGGTCATTCACGGCGTTCTTTGCCGGGTGCTTAGCGATAAGCGTTATCGTGACGGCATTGTTCAACCGGTCGCATGGCAGCATTTTATTGTCGGCGGTTTTCCACTTCCAGTTGATGAACCCGATCTTTCCTGACGCGCAGCCCTATGACACCTACCTGCTGATCGCCGTTGCCTGCCTGGTCGTTTGGTGGAACAGCAAGGAAATGTTCACAAAGGAAGGGGCTGTCACGGAAGTCATTCCACAAGGGTAAGGGATTCATGGCTGACCATGGAACGGTACTGGCTGTCGAGGGAATTGTCCTGAATAGTACCGAGCTCAAGCGAGCCGAGGCCGACCGCGAGAATGCCATTAACAAGCTTGAGAAAGCACTATCGGAAATTCGGACGTTGCGCGCTATTCTGCCGCTCTGTTCTTTTTGCAAAAAGAGCAGAGATGACAAGGGGCATTGGGAACAGGTCGATGTCTATATCCATAAATATTCCGAAACCGACATTAGTCACGGCATTTGCCCTGAATGCATGAAAATTCATTATCCGGAGCAATACGCATCAATGTCCTCCCCAAAAAAACGAAGATTACTCGAACAAGGATTGGCGTCTCCGCAGCGATGAACAGCTTTGACGATCTCCTGGCACAGATCCGCTCGTGCACCCGCTGTGCGGATGAATTGCCCAACGGGCTGCGCCCGATCGTGCAGGTTCACCCGGCGGCGCGGATTCTCGTCGCCGGACAGGCGCCGGGGCGCGCGGCTCATGCGTCCGGCATCCCGTTTGACGACCCCAGCGGAGTGCGGCTTCGTTCCTGGCTGGGAATCACCGCCACCACCTTTTATGATCCGCAGCTCTTTGCCCTGGTGCCCATGGCGTTCTGTTATCCCGGTAGCGGCCGTTCCGGCGATCTGCCGCCGCCGTCGCGCTGCGCCGAAACCTGGCGTGCTCGGCTGTTGTCGCTGCTGCCCGATCTGCAATTGACGGTTGTCCTCGGTCAATATGCCCACGCCTATCATTTCCGCGATGGCAGAGCGACGCTGACCGAGCGGGTCGCAGCGTGGCGGGATTATTGGCCGGACCTGGTTCCGCTTCCCCACCCGAGTCCGCGTAATGCGCTGTGGCTGCGTCGTCATCCATGGTTTGAACAAGAGGTGCTGCCGGTCCTGCAACAACGGGTAACTGAAATACTGCACTCGGCAGAGAAACTTCCTGAAGAAAGGCCGGGAGCAGCCGTGGATTGATAATCTGGTGATGGGGTAGCAGCGTTTATTCTGGCTGTTGCGGGTATCTGGAAACGGAGGTGCTTAGGCCATGGGAATAGAACTGAAACGCGTATACGAAGCCCCATCACCGAGCGATGGGTATCGGGTCCTGGTTGACCGGATTTGGCCGCGTGGGATGTCCAAGGCAGATGCGAAGTTGGACGATTGGTTGAAATCCTTCG
>CAYTRK010000157.1:0-5883 GCA_964440205.1 uncultured Victivallaceae bacterium | reverse complement strand
GCTTGAAAACGATATGCGCCACAGCGCTGAGGCGAGGGCCAGGCTTAAAAAATTCTCAACTCTGATAACATTGGGCGCCATGCTGGTTTGTATCGTGTGGATAGCGGCCCTTGCTTCTCAGAATGTCAATGAGCGGATGAGCGAGCTTGCTGTTTTACGTTCTGTTGGCGTAGGCGCCAGGCAAATCGTCGCATTATTCAGCGGCCGCTTGATAATCCTGGCATTAACGGGCGCAATTTCAGGCTATCTTGCAGGCAGCCTGGCAGATTCCGACAGCTGGCCGGCCAGCCCCGGCATCCTTATCCTCGCGATTTTGACATCGGTGTTTTTAACTTTTGTATCAGCTTCCAGCCCTGTGTTAAGAGCGCTGAAACGAGATCCTGCTTCAATTTTTCAGGAGGCGGAATGAAACTTTTGAGCATAATACTGAATGAGATACGGCACAGAAAGAAGAATTTTCTCTGGGGCGCAATTGCGGTGGCCACGGCAATCGGGGTTGTCACCGGTTCACGAATAGTCCTGGAGACAAACCGTATTGTTGAAGAAGACGCAATAGAGAAGAAAATTGCTGAAACCGAAAAGGAGATGCATACCCTCTGGGATGACATGCGCAGGGCAACTCTCAAGCTAAGTTTCAACCTGCTGATTCTTCCAGAGGACACAGACCTCAAGGAATGGCACCTCCGAGGAGAGTCCGATCACTACATGCCGGAAGATTATGCGGACAAGATAGCCAAATCGGATATTGTTGTGGTGCGACATTTTTTGCCCATACTCCAGCAAAGAGTCCTGTGGCCGGAAACAGGTAGAACCATAATACTGGTTGGCAGCAAAGGAGAAGTGCCCCACCAGCATAAATCGCCGCGAGCTCCGCTTCAACAGGCCGTACCATCCGGTTCAATTGTCCTGGGCAACGAGCTTCAGAAAATCAGCGGCGCCAGTAAAGGTGACGTGATTAAACTTATGGACAGATCATTCACAGTCCACAAGATTCATGAAAAACGCGGCACCCGTGACGATATAACCGCATGGATTCCGCTGGAAACCGCCCAGGAATTGCTTGATAAAAAAGGTCTTGTAAACGCCATTATGGCGCTGGAATGCGTCTGTGCCGGAGCTGTGGAGCTTCAACAGCTCGTGGATAAACTGGAGGCGTTGCTGCCCGACATTCAGGTTCGCGAACAGGGCTCAAAAGTGATTGCGCGCGCAGAGACCAGGGCCCGAGCAAGCGCTGAGGCCCAAGCAATCATAGAACGCGAAAAGAAACATCGCGCTGAACTCAGACGCGAGCGTGAAAGGTTTATGGCTATACTTGTGCCTGTTGTTATGCTGACGGGAGCCGTATGGATCGGTTTGATAGGGTATTCCAATATTAAGAAACGGATAACCGAAGTCGCCGTTTTGCGCGCGGTAGGCTTCAGATTTGTCAAGATAGTGTTTCTGTTTCTTTTCAGATCATGTCTTTTCGGCCTTGTCGGAGGGTTGGCCGGTTATCTGGCGGGAACAGCCGGCGGCGCGGTGGCCGGAAATACCCTTGCAGGGAACCCCGACTTGCTCCCGGCATGGACGACCTGGCTTTCCTGGATTGGACTTGTCGGCTCAATGTTTGCCGCGGCTATTCTGGCTATTCTGGCGGGTTGGATACCGGCATTCTGGGCAACCAGGATAGATCCAGCGGAAATTTTATGGGAGGAATAAACAATGGAAAACAGCTTGAAGCAACTTAAGATCGAAAATGTGACTAAAACCTTCAAAGGGCCTGAAGGCGAAGTAAGGGCAGTTGAGAACTTCTCGTTGGATCTCGTCCCAGGACAGATTACAATGGTGTATGGTCCCAGTGGTTGCGGCAAAACAACGCTGCTGCTTATGGCAGGAGGACTCCTGGCGCCTGACTCGGGAAAAATACTTGTCGCGGATACGAATTTGTATGAGCTTAATGCTGAACGACGCAACCTTGTGCGCGCGGAGAATATGGGGTTTGTTTTTCAGCAATTTCACCTGATCCCTTATTTGACTGTATTGCAGAACGTGATGCTTCCATCAATCGCACTGTCCTGCCCGGAACCGGAATCCAGGGCAAAATCATTGGTGTCGCAGTTCAATCTGCAACATCGCTCTCTTCATTATCCTTCCCAACTTAGCACCGGCGAACGCCAGCGCGTAGCTCTTGCAAGAGCTCTTTTTCATAATCCTGCGCTTATCCTTGCTGACGAGCCTACAGGGAACCTTGACGAGGATAATGCCGAACAGGTCCTCAAATACCTGAGAGATTTTGCCGAAAACGGCAGATCGGTACTGCTGGTCACCCACGATAACAGCGCTCGCAAATATGCCGCGGCCGAAGTCGCCATGGAACAGGGGAAGTTAACCTGACTTAGTCATGAAGAATCTGCTGTGATCACACATGTCACGACATCTCAAAAGCTTCTATTGAAAGCACTCTCGGAGGGTTTATTTTTTCAGTGAAATATAAAGAGGCAAAACATGATGTATATTAATACGAAGAGACACTTTCTTACTTTGAGCGCGGTAGTATGCGTTTTTTTATCAACTGGCGGCTACGCTGCAAGGGGAAACGGATCTTATGACAGAATAATACTGAATATTTCAAGCAATCCCGCAACATCGGCGGCGGTATCATGGAGATCGAATACAGGGAATACAGGTACTGTCGCACAGATCGCGCGGGCAACAGCGGGTGAAAAACCGTCAGGAAAAATTAAATCTTATAAGGGTAAATACAGCGCGATTGAATCAGATTCCACCGACTTTCTTTATCATTCATCACGCATTGGCGGCCTTGAACCGGAAACGTCCTACGCTTATCGCGTTGGAAATGAACAGGAATGGAGCAAGTGGCATTTTTTCCAGACTGCATCAGCAAACGGCGGCTCTTTTTCGTTTATCTATTTCGGGGACCTTCAAAACCGGCTTGTAGAAACCTGCAAGGAAGTTGTTGATAAAGCATACAATGTGTGTCCAGACGCAGCATTTGCTATCAAAGTCGGCGACCTGGTTAATTACGGTTCGTGGGATCAGCAGTGGGAGGAATGGTATATTGCAAGCGATTCTATTGTGCGCAGAATTCCGATCGCCCCTCTGCCTGGGAATCACGAATACGGAGGGTCGTTAACTCCGTTTTGGAAAGTTCTTTTTGCTCTGCCGGAGAACGGTCCGAAGGGCCTCAACGAAACTGCCTATTATTTTGACTGCAACGGGGTCAGAATCGTTGCCTTGAACTCTATGGAAAAAATAGAAGAGCAGGCGCAGTGGCTGGATAATGTTCTCAAAGATCATACGAATAACTGGACAATAGTATCAATGCACTATCCGCTCTACTCTTCAACAGGGGGACGCGATAACCGGCGGCTCCGTAAGCATTGGCAACCTGTGTTTGATAAAAGAAATGTCGATCTTGTTTTTGCCGGACACGACCATACATATTCACGAACCGGGTTTATGAAATACGAAGCTGATATTTCACACTGCAAAGAAGCGTCAGAGTCTGAAGACGGGACAATTTATATAACTTCTGTGACCGGCTCGAAGTTTTATCCATTAGACCACAAGCCTTACATGCGCTGTAGTGGTGAAAAGGTGCAGTTATTCCAGATAATTAATATTGAACCCCGGAAACTTGAATACATCTCCTACACAAAAAACGGCAAGATGTATGATAATTTTACGCTTGAGAAAGACAAAGAAGGGAAGACTCGGCTAACAGAAGAAAAATGCAGTCATAAACAACAACAGAAACAACGCTAACCCGCATATCTCACAGGATTTCTGTGAAATATGCGGGCAAATCGAGGTTCGAAAGAATCTCTTAAAGAAGGAGCGCTCTAACGATGTCACGACAGATTTTTGTCCAGTCCGCCATAATGCTCATAGCGGCAGCCATGCTGTCGAATTGTTCTGCTATGGAAGTCAAACTTATCGTAGAGGAACGCCTCGGTGTTGCGCGAAAAAACGAACCTGTCACCAGTGGTGTGCCGCTGCCCAGGGGCGCGGTTGCCAATACCGGCAAATTGGGGCTGTTTGACGATGAAGGACAGCCGGTCCCCGCCCAGTTCGGAGTGGCTACCCGCTGGTGGGAAGACCGCTCTATCAAATGGGTGCATGTTGATTTCCAGACGAGCCTGTCCCCGAACGAGAAGCGCAATTATGTTTTGAAAGATAACGCGAAAGCAGGCGCAAAAGCCATTTCCGTGCCTGCAACATTAAGTGTTTCCAAAACCTCAAACGGATACGAGGTAAACACCGGAGCGATCAGATTTCGCGTTAATGGCAAAGGTTTTAACGGATTTGACGGGGTCTGGCTGGGGAAAAGTCAAGTCATCGCCCCTGGTAAGGGCAGTATTGTCGTGGAGACACCCGAAGGCGAGTTTTCTACGCAATCGTGTCCGGATACTGAAATCAGTATCGAAGAACAAGGCCCGATGAAAGCCGTACTTCTGGTCAGAGGCCGCAATACGGCGGCGGATGGAACGGGCTACGCGCTGGATTACAAGTGCCGTTTCTACGCTTACGCCGGCAGCCCGCTGGTACGCGTTGTATACACCGTGGAAAACCGGCAAGGCAAGGTGGACGATCTTGTTCGCGTGTCGGACTGGCGTGTAGTTATTCCTGCTGCAGTCGGGAAAAGGGCTCGCTGCCAATTCGGCCTGGATCAGACAACTCCTGAGGCGCTCGCTAAAGCCGGGCCCGGCGTCGAGGTTCTGGAGACCCATCAATACGCCTTTCATGGTGTGGGAAAAGAAATTGCCGGTGATCCGCATAAGGAAGAGCCGCCCTGGCTTGGAACGGTTGACGTGTCTGGTTCATCGGGCGGCGTGACGGTTGGTGTAAAAGATTTCTGGCAAATGTGGTCAAAGAACTTGAAGGTTGATCCGTCGGGCAACATCACCGTAGGGCTATGGACGGACCGTGTTCTTTATGGCGGCGACACCACTTTGGTGGACGAGGATGGGTGCGCAGAGATATTCGCCGGCATTGCCCGCACACATGAGCTGCTGTTTCATTTTCACGACGGAACCGCATTTGACCCGATTAAAGCCCTGGCGCCGGTGCGTGAACCGCTTTTTGCGCGATGCGAACCTGCCTGGTACTGTCAGGGGACCAAGGTGTTTGGAGATCTAAGCGAAGCGGATTCGGACGTGTATGATCAACGCTGGCGTGACGGGGTTGAAGCTCTCAACGCTTATGCGCGCGGTTCGGTAAAGAAACCTTTAGAAAGATGGCGCACCAGACGCTATGACAAAGTAGACAGCTTTGGCATGTTAAGCTGGGGCGACGGTGTGGAATGGTTTGACCACAAAGGCGAACTGCCTGAACATGTGCACTGGGAGGGCGGTTATTACGACTACATGCACAGCATTCTCCTCAACTATGCGCGCACAGGAGACCTGGACTATTTATGGACTGCCAACCGGATGATCAGTCACAATGCCGACGTACACCACTGTCATCACGACAGATTTCAGGGCAACAGCCGTTATTGCCCCAGCCTGGAACACATCCGGGCGCCCAGAGCGTCACGGCCGCCGAATATTTCCCCTACATTCAATCACTGGAAGAACCTGAGCGCATTTGAGCGCTGGTATTTGCTGGGCGACCACCGCGCCCTGGAGGCGGCGATCGAGATCAGCCGGCACGCTGTAAAACTGGGCAATCATGGAATCAGTTTCGGACAGCCGCGCTCGATATGTCACGGAATTCTCGGTCTGTGGGCTGTCTATGAAGCAACGGGCGAAGACAAATATAAGGATGCGCTCGAAGATTACGTCAAAGAAACCGCTAAAAAGATTACAGAAGGAAAGAAGATGCGCAGCGGAGCATGGCAGCGGGGCATGCAGCCGTCTTCCGCGAGGGCGCCATCGTGCT
>CAYTRK010000156.1:0-5958 GCA_964440205.1 uncultured Victivallaceae bacterium | reverse complement strand
GGTCTTTTGGGGCTGTCCGGTGCGATTGGATATACAGCGGGTAAATTGATAAACGACTATGTGCCCGGCGTCAGCAATGCCGCTCAAGCGACCATAGGCTGGGTTGATGAACTGGTTGACTTCTCCGGCAAACAGGATGCAGCAACAAGAAGCGCAGAGAGTTTCGATAGAATGGTGAACACCCTATCCGAAAGCACGTCGGACTTTCAATACGATCTGACAGATCTTCGGAATGAACTGTCAGGCCTTGGTCATGATGTTGATGATTTACCGGACGAAGCGATTTTTAGATTAGCGGCCGAGGCTGATATCCTGAGCGTAGATGATGCCTGGCAACTTATACAGAGTCGTGTTGCAATAAACCCGCCCATAGAAGCAAAAATTGAAGCAGAGACCGACGATGCCCAACAGGCTATTGATGATTTTTGGGATGAGTTTGCAATTTTACCTGATGAGAAAACAGTTGACGTTGATGTCGATGCCGACACGGACGAAATTGCAAATATCAGAGAAGAGTTGGAATGGTTCGACGAATCCGGCACTCGGCATAGCATATTGGTAGATGTTGATGATGATCAGGTCGATCAGGTCAAGGAAGACATTGACGACATCCCATCTGAAAAGTTGTTGGAAATTACACTACAGGGCGAAATTGATACACAGATTGCTGAAATAGAAGCACAGGCAGAAACAGCCCAGGCAGCCTTCGAATATACCGCCGAAGTAGAAATCGCAGAGGCATTGGCAAACGCAGAAATCCTTGCCAGTGCATATGAAGCGGCCGGGGAAAGCGTGGACGCCATAGCAAGTTCTATCTCTGACATGTTCGGGTCGCTTGCAAATAACATGGAAGATCTCGGCCATTCAAATAGGTGGTGGTTACAAGACATCATAGAAGAGCAGCTGGAGCAGCAGGAAAGAATCCTGGAATCTCAGATTGCGTTAAATGAAGCACAAATAGACTACATAGAGGCAAAAACGGCGGCAATGGAACGGGGAGATGCCCTGATAGAGATAGACTCTTCTGGCCTTGAACCAGCATTGGAAATGATCATGTGGCAGATTATTGAAAAAGTGCAGATACGGGCGAACGAATCATCAGAAGACTTTTTGCTGGGGTTACAACAATGATAGCCATATCGACATTGACGCAGAACAGCGACGGACACCTTGTCATCCATGAAAAAAAATCGTCTGACATGAACAACCTGCCGGGGCGGGTGTCACGGACAAAGACCCTGGACGGCGGCGTGTATATAAACCATTCCGGAGTTGCTGATGGTGACCGGACCCTGAGTGTGATTGCCTCGATGACAGAAACAGATCGGGCAAGACTGGTGAATATTCATAAAACAGAGACATTTATCAGAGTGACAACCAGCGACGGAGTATATCAAGCAGCAATATCCAGTGTCCGCAGGAACAATGCGGATACTGTAATCACAATATTGATTAAAGAAAAGGAATCGGCATAATGACAATAGTAGCAGATACCAGCAATCATATTAAATATCTTTTGCTGAAAGAGTTGGAAAATCACACTCTTAAAGCGATCCTGATGAATAACACATTTACGTTTGACCGGGACGCCCACGCGAACCTGTCTGACGTGGCAGATGATCAGATCGCTACAGGAAGCGGATACACACAGAACGATAAAACCCTGACAACCGTGTCGGTGTCTGAAGATGATGCAAACGACCGGGCGCAATTGACCTGTGATGATCCGACCTGGACAGCGTCAGGGGGTGATATCGGACCATTCGGCGCAACGGTTATCATTGATGAATCAGTGGTTGAATCAACAGAGTTTTTCACAACGGCAACGGACCGGACATTCACCGGAGGCTCAACCAACTGGGCAAATGGAGACTTGGGCACCACTTTCAACGATACGGATGATTTAAGCCTGGTTGCCGACGCAATAGGCCAGTATTGCGGAATCACATTTACAAACATCGGAACTGCTTTGGTTGCAGGCGGACTGTACCGTCTGACGTACGATTATACAGAAACAACCGCTGGATTTGAGTTTCAGCTTGAAGGAGCCGCGACACAGACCTTAGGCGATGCGGTTGCAGGGACTTCTCAGACCATTGATTTTTATGCTGACGAGTCCTTCACCGGGGCGCATGAACTCAGGATTGTTTCAAAAACAAATGCCGCTGCTGCCGGTGACTTTGATAATTTTTCGATTAAAGAGCTGGGCGCGGTTGTTGGGTGTGTTGATCTTGGCGATGATTATACTATCAAAGACGGCGCGAGCTGGACCGGGCAGGATCTTGTTATTAACCTGGGGATCGGATCATAACAAATGAGCTTCACCGCTAAAAGTGTAATCCTTGACATTGCTGATAATTGGGGTAGTAGCACGTATATAGGTATAAGACAGATTGATTTTTGGTATGATGGATCAAAAATTGCGAATCTGTCTGCTGATTACACGGCATATGCCACGTCCACTCCAAACGCTGCTTTTGATATGGAATATGCGTTTGATACAAGTACGAGTAAAACCGGAAGCAGTTTTTATTCCGGTTGGGTCACACCAAGTGGCGTAGAAACAAATGAAAGATTAATTTGTGTCTTTGATAGTCCGATAACTTTCGATGAAATAAGGATAAACAATAATCATGCCTCCGGCAACCTTACAGACCGTGGAGCAAAAAATGTCGTTATAAATATTTCAACTGATACCATAACAAATACCACATATGGCGCATCTATAGCCAATTCAACAAAAATATTTGATAGTCAGTTCGACCAGCATGTATCATCTGATGAAGAAGACGAACAGATTTTAACATTATCCCCGCCGACAGCAAATAGCGTAACATACGACGGTAATGGAAATACCTCCGGCACTGTGCCTACAGATTCAAACGAATACTTTGAAGATGATACCGTCACGGTTTTGGGGAATACCGGGTCCCTGGCAAAAACAGACCATGTTTTTACTGGCTGGAACACAGCGGCGGACGGCACTGGGACAAGCTATGATGCAGATGATACTTTTTCGATGGGCGCAGAAAATGTAACATTATATGCCGTTTGGGATGTTGTTTTTGTCCCGTTAAATATGAGTTTTTCTCTTGGTATTAGTGCTATTGCTATAGATATAATCGGCAATGTATCAACACCAATACCCTCGCTTGACATGGGTTTGGATGTTGGCGCGTCTCCGCATGAGTTTAGTCCTATGTCCGCTTTTGAAATAGGCTTATCTCTTGCCGGTTCGCCCCTGGTACCAGTCTCGCTCCAACCCCTTGAGATCGGCTTATCAATGGACCTGGGCAGCGTATCAAGTTTTGAAACCGGGTCAGCAATCATCCGGTATTTCTGTATCCTGACCGGTTCAGCAGATAGCACCACCGATCTGACATTACCTATGAAATCATTCCAGGCCCGGCGCAGATCCGGAGATCCGACTTATCTTAGTGTGGTAATCCCGACCGTTGATTATGCGGCACAGATCGCAGCCAGGTCTAACGGCACTCTGAAAATTCAGCAGGCATATGAACAAAACGGCGTGATCAAGCAGACTGAAACGATAATGGAAACCACCCTGGACGAAGTGAATGTCGATGAGGGCGGATCAAATCAATCCGTAACCTTGATGGGATATTCAACGTCCACATATACTGCAAAGGCCGTTACGCTTTCCGGTGTAACGTATCGGTCAACCAGGGCCGGTAAATATCATTATCGCCTGGCCCGGCCCTATATTTTTCTGAACCCCGGCGACACAGTAACTTTTTCTGACGATGGGGTGAGCTTTATAATCGATACCATGACATATTTTATTAACCCGACGACCTCAACAATCGAATTGGCATCCACATAATGGGTAAGGGGACAATCATATCAGGAGGTACGGGCGGACAGTACCAGGTGTCTGTGATTTATAATACCGAACGAGCCCAGGCTGAAAAGGAAGCCAACATTGCAGAGATCACAAATCTTGAGGCGCAGATTGCAGATGAAACAATGGCAGAAAATCCGGACGAGCAAAGACTGAATGTCCTGCGATTGCAAAAGCTGTCACTGGAAAGGCGCAATGAAGCCCTGGACGCGATCCCGGAAACCCTGGATATCTCAGCATGGTGTGCAGATTTGACTGAAAACCTGGCTGGCGACGTGGGATTGATAGAAGTTCCCGGGGAATCGGTGGCTTTCAATATTCAACCGGGATATGAAGACAATGCCGCTTATGACGTAACCAGAGACGGACAGCTTTTCCCGACCAGGGCGATGTCACCAGCAGCAGCATTCTATAGCCTGGCCATGTTGCCGGGCTGGCAGAAGTGGAGACCGACTTATCGGTATGCAACAATTAGCAATCTTAACAAGGTCGAAAATACTTGCAGTATAACCCTTGAGGCGACTACATCTACCCAGCAGTCTCTTAATGTCAATGCACAAACCAACTATTCAAACGTGCCGGTTGAGTATATGTCATGCAATGCAGCGGCGTTTGAAAACGGGGACTCGGTACTTGTTGCGTTCATTGGACAAGACCGCACAACCCCAAAGGTAATTGGATTCAAGGACAATCCAAGCCAGTGCGGATACTCTGTGATATTAATTAACATTGCCAGTGATGAGGATGGCAGTGATATTGACAAGTATTATTTATGGAGTTTGGAAACAAATGAGGAGTTGTCTGTTTTAGGCAATGATGGCGTTGTAATTCCTGATCCAAGTGAAAGCGAAGCAATCAATTATATTGGCATACTTGGGGTATCTGGTGTTGTTTCTGACTTAAACTTTTCATACGGTAGTCACGGCGACTCCGATGACATTGGAGTTAGGTATACACCGCTTGAGTCTGACCTAATGACTCCAATAAGATGCCCTCTTTTAACAATACCTCAAACACCATATTCTGATCAATCAGAGATTTTTGATATGGATGGCGACAACTACTATAATGTTTTTACGTCTGAAATTGTCGGGGATCGATCTCCCGTTTGGACCGCTGAAATACATAATTTTCACGGACAGGGAATAAATATCAATTATTCTGATGACACAAAAAGTTGTTTTGCGTTTCACCAGACAGAGGACAGGGACTATGAATATCTTGAATATAATGCCGGTGGGTTTGTTATAAAAGCCAGATCATGGATAAATAAAACTCATGAAATACATTCTCCGTATGGCGCTATCGAGATTGATGCCTTTGGCGTTACTTATTATAGTTGCAGGATTACAGAAAGTCGTGGCAACGAGTACCAAAGCTTTAAGAGAGAGCTTAGTGAGATTCACGACTTAACTCCGCAAGCCCCTTATTTAAAATCAAGCGTTGGGCAAAATAGTTTTTTAAACCTTTTTTCCATGCCTGTCCGTGAGCTGGAGTCTGAGCTTGATGATGGGGGCGGGACCATAACAACAGACAAATATCAATACACAGTGATTGCAGGAGCAGAATATTACGCAGATCCATCGACCGATCCGGCAGACATGACACGGGCTGAAATAATCAGCGTCGGGAGAAATACAGATCTTGAAGATTTTATCAGCGGGAAACTTGGAGAGATAGACGATACGGTTTTATTAGATTTGACATGCAATTTATATGAATAGGGAGATATAAAATGACACAACAGTTAATCGTAGCAACAACCGCAGCGGCGCAATGCACCGCATTTGACATCAACATTGACAAACCTGTTACCCCAGCAGAGTTTGCCCAGGGCAATTATCCTCAAGGTTCAACTTTCCGGATCACCGGGGGCACATTAGGCGCTGACGAGTATGTGACATTGGAATATAAGGACGGGACCAACTACCGGGCTGCTAATGTTGACGGAAATGACGGCAAGATCCTTGACGAGGATAATGCTGTCAGAACCGTTTATGGTCGGATGACTGACATCCGTCTGAATAAATCTGCAACGTCCTCAGCCCTGGGCGTGGAGGTGGTATAATGCCTTACGGACCGCCACACTTTGCACC
>CAYTRK010000155.1:0-6031 GCA_964440205.1 uncultured Victivallaceae bacterium | reverse complement strand
TTGGGGAAGTATGGTATTAAAGGAAAATGAAACTGATGTGCATTATAAGAGGAGTATAATATGACTAAACCATATGAGGTTACATTGGAGATTTCGGGAGAAACGGCAATGTGGACACGCCCAGATACAGGAGATTGTCCTGTAAGTTATCCTGCTCCAACTTATTCAGCTGTAAAAGGGATATTTGAATCCATTCTTTGGGGGCCAGCCGTTGAGATCGTTCCTTTTAAAATTGAGATATGTCGTCCACTACATTTTCATAATTATGTTACCAACTACAATGGTCCGTTACGAAAAGCAGGCACAGCCGGTGCCTATCAATTCATGGCCACCGTACTGACGGACGTATGTTATCGAATGTACACACATGTTTATCCCTGTCGAAATAAAGCATCCTTAGACGAGAAATCAAAGCAGTGGGATGAGAAAACTACTTCACCGGGACATGCATATGCAGCAATTTTTGAAAGGCGGCTTAGACGCGGTCAATGGTTCGTATTGCCATGTCTAGGGTGGAAAGAGTTTACGCCATCATACGTTGGTCCATTTCGAGATGGTACGGAGGTTAAGAAGAATATAAATACTGTTGTTCCAGCAATGCTACGGCAGGTTTTTTCAGAAGGGGATTACTCGCAACCTAAATTTACGTATGACCAAAATGTAAAAATTAAGAATGGAGCCTTGTATTACCCTTTGAAAGGACGGAGCCATGATTGATGAATTGATAAAGGTTGCGACTGCGATGGAGAAGGCTGACATTGTCCCAATCGACTGGCAGCCAAAGCTCAAGGTTTTACCCAAAGTCTCAAAAAAGGCACCTTGTGTCAGAATATGGCTAACAAAGGATGGACACATTAAGGAGCTGGAATCCTTGAGCATTGAGCATGCCGGGAAACTGCGGAAGTACGAGCCTGACCTTGGAAAATCGTTGCCTGGGTTCAACGTGCGTCCGCTTTATCGACAGGTCAGATCCGAGAATGAGATGAAGGGAAAGAAATTCGAAAAGCAGATTGTTTCCTTGTTTGAGAAAAGGTCTTTTGATTGGTCGCCCTATATGGTTGAAGAAGACGATTTCTGGGCAAAGACGCGTGATGGATTGGAAGCTATATTTGGCAGGGTCCGAGTGCAACTTCAGACAATTTGCAAAGATTATTTGGAAAGCGGTGAGACACTGGCAACATTCTTAGAGACAGTCGCTAGGATCGATGTGAACACATTTCAACGTGAATATGCTGTTGCTTTACAAACGAAGATTGCACAGGGAGAGTTACCTCTTTCGCTCATGTGCTATTTCGTGACCGAGGAGAAGAAGCTCAAGGAAGACGCTAACCCTCGTGCGCAAGTTCCAAAGTTCTCTGTTTTTCTAGATGTTGTCGATTACAAAGATTATCCGGTTGCTCATGAAGTTACAATTACCAGGCTCAACACCTTGTTGGCAAACGATGCAGAAGATGCCACCGAGGCCTCTGGAAAAGACGCTTACGGGTTTGATGCCCGACAGGCAGACGAGAAGTTACCGGGAGTAGCTGTACCCTTTCTTGGAAATGTCATTCTTCGCTCGCAGGCAAAAACGATACCTGCCCAGATGCGATATCATGAGTGTGAAAGTGGCACATTTCCGGTTGGTGTGGAGACTCGCAGGCGTACCAAAGCTGCGCTGGAATGGATTACGAACTCGGAATCAGATGGCGAAACATACGGCATTTCCGGCGACAGGGAGCTCTTGTTTGCGTATCCACGTGTTTTGCCGGAAAACAAAATTCCTATTGTTAAAATGTTTGGCGCACAACTGGATGAGAATCTAAAGGAAGATAGATTCGAACGGCTGGCTGATTCTGTTATAAAGCAGCTTAAAGGGTTGGGTACTTCAGTAGCTGATGCTGAACTTGAAATTTTCTCCTTGCGAAAAATGGATAAGGCTCGGACCAAGGTCGTCTACTACCGCAATGTAACGGTGGAATTGCTGGAGCGAGCATCTAGTAAATGGCGCGAAGGATGCCATAATATACCGCCACTAGATGTTCGGGACTGGTGTGAAAAGAAAGACGAGAAGACAGGCAAGCGGCGACCTGTCGACACTGAAAGCGTGGCAGTGTTTCCTGTGAAGGTACACCGTTATCTGAATACGGTTTGGAGTAGGGATGGAGAGCAAGCTTGTCAGGTGAAGATTTTCGAAGCCGCAGATGGCTTGCGATTGTTGCTTGATGATTCTTGTGATGTGCAGGCGGCTTATATCCTAGACCGTTTTATGCAGCATGCGTATGGATATTTCTATTCTCTTTGCCGTGCCACTGGTAGACGTGAGATCGCGAAACTTCCAAATAAAATTTATTACCCGGGAATTCTGGGTTTGTTGCTGTTCAAGATAGGAAAAGAAAAGGAAAAATACATGAAAGAAAGTGCGGTTCGTTTAGGACGTTTTCTGCGAATAGCTGATGAGATTCATCGGCTGTATTGCGAAGTTGTTCGCAAAAAAGATCTACCGTCGGAATTATGCGGCAGCTCGCTGTTGGTTGGAATGATGGATTCTCCTGGCAGGACATTGGATCAGCTTGCCATGCGTGCGGCGCCGTATGTGAAATGGGCGCGTACGTACCATGGTCATGAGAAAGGCGGGCTTGTGCACTACTGGATGCAGAAGTGGGCGGAAGTTGCCGATCCGCTTCTTGAACATGGTTGGCCAAAACGTCTGACACCGGAGGAGCGTGCCCAGGTGTTTCTAGGGTATCTAGCATCTTTTCCAAAAAGCGAAAGATCGGATACAAATGAAAAAAGTCAAATGATAAATAAGGAGAATAGTAATGAGTAATGATATTAAACGTGTGACAGGTCTGCTAATCATTGAAGTGGTAAATTCGAACCCAAACGGGAATCCTGATCAGGAAAGTGATCCAAGGCTTCGTGACAATGGTCAGGGAGAAATTTCGCCAGTTTCATTCAAACGTAAACTTCGCGACCTGATGGAACTTACAGAAGGGCCCGTGTTTCAGACCGTGACCAAGGATTTGCCGCATATTCCTGATGGTTACACTTTTGGGATTTTGGAATCACGAGGACGTGACCGCGAAACAATAAAAAAAGAAATGCAAAGCAATCAGCCCAAGAAAGACAAGAAGGACGGAGTGGACTTCAAGCAAGATATGTTTCTTGAAAGTCCTTTTGTTAAGAAGTATTGGGATGCACGGATTTTTGGTAACACCTTTTTAGAAGACGGTGGCAATAAAGGATTCATCAAGACCGGTATTGTTCAATTTGGGATGGGACTTTCTGTAGCGTCCGTTGTTGTTCAGAGGCACACGAATACGAACAAAGCTGGTGTACAAGGAGGAAAGAATCAAGGTATGGCCCCGCTGGCTTACCGGGTGGTACAGCATGGAGTATATGTGATGCCGTTCTTTGTCAATCCAAGTTTGGCGAAGAAGTCAGGATGCAAGGGGTGCGACGTTGAAGTGTTAAAACGACTGATTCCCTATGCATACGAGCACACGCGCTCGGCCATCAGACCGGACGTTCGCATTCGCCATGCGTGGTGGCTGGATCATAAAAATCCGCTTGGAAGTTGCCCGGATTATCTTTTGATCGACGCATTGACACCAACGCGAAAAAGCGATGACCCAATGGAGCCATCCACGTGTTGGGGGGATTATGACGTACCGTCTGATTTGCCAGATGACTTGGACCAGAAGGTTGATAGCGAAGATCTCATGGCGGAATAAGCATGCAGTATTTCGCTCGTAGTCCGGCGTCGGAAAACGACCTTCCGCAGACCTACTTGGAGCATGTTTTTCATGTTTTGGTGCGGTCGCGGTGTTATCTGCGTAAGGTGTTGCATTATGCACGGGATTGGAATGCGGAAGTAATTCGGCGCACCTTAGAACTGGCCGCAGAATACCATGATCTTGGCAAACTGAACAATGAGAATCAATGCGTATTGTCAGGGGAGAAGAAAGCAAAGCGTCTTCCTGTTTCACATGCAGATGCTGGTGTTGCATGTTTGATTGAAGATGTTTGTTCTGCGGCTTTGCTGATTTATGCACACCATGCAGGGCTTCCTGATTATAGCGAAATAAGCCTACGGGGCCTGCGCAATACTGATATTCAGCAACAAATTGATGCGGAGCTCCCAGAATTGTTGAAATGGCATAAAGAAAATGTTCGACCAGCTGTTTGTGAAAAGACTCCGCCATCTGCAACACCGGCACTTAAACCAGCGGACATACGTCTGCTTTTTTCTTGCTTAACGCATGCCGATCATGGGGACGCCGCAAGTGCTACAGAAGAAGAACCGCGGCGCTTATTCGTGCCGAAATTGCGCGCACCTGAGCGGTTGGAAGCGTTGCGGCACTATGTGGCGGAACTAGGACAAAAAGGAGAAGCCTCCGAGCGGAACCAGATGAGATCTGCTTTCTTTGATGCGTGTAGCACCGGAAGTTGCAGTGATGCAATAAAGTTTTGTGATGCACCTGTGGGAACAGGGAAAACGACATCCATAATGGCGCATTTACTGAAAGTGGCTTCGACACATGGCTTGCGGCGAATATTTGTAATTTTGCCTTTTACGAATATCATTTCCCAGTCTGTAAGTACTTATCGTGAGGCTTTAACCTTAGTGGGTGAAAATGGTGAGGATGTGGTTGCGGAGATTCATCATCGCGCGGACTTTGACAGCATTGAAAGCCGCAAGCTAACTGCGCTTTGGAATGCTCCGATCATCGTTACGACAGCTGTTGCTTTTTTTGAGACACTGGCATCAGCTTCTCCTTCAGTTCTTAGGAGATTGCAGAACTTGCCGGGAAGTGCGGTGTTTCTTGATGAGGCGCATGCAATGTTGCCAGTTAAGTTGTTGCCCTTGGCTTGGAGATGGATTCAGCATGCAGCGGATAAGTGGGCTTGTCACTGGGTGTTAGCGTCTGGTTCTTTGGTCAAATTCTGGACATTAGAGGAATTTAATAATTCCGATGTTGAGCTTTCAAATATTTTACCAAGCGAACACCAAGCAGATTTACGGAAATTTGAAAGTGAGCGTATTTGCTATCGTTATTATGCACAGGCCATGGATATTAGCGACTTAGTCAATTGGGTTAAAAATCTTGATGGCCCAGTGATTGTTGTTTTGAACACAGTGTCTACGGCTGCTGCGGCGGCGAGAGCGGCGGTTGAAGTATTGGGGATTAATAGCGTAATGCACCTTTCGACCGCCCTAACCCCAGCAGACAGAGAAGTGACTATGGAACGTATCGTGTCGCGTCTGGATAATAGACTGGACACACAATGGTGCCTGTTTGCAACTTCCTGTGTTGAGGCGGGTGTTGATTTATCATTCAGAACAGGAGTAAGAGAATGTGCTTCAGTGCTTTCGCTTTTACAGCTTGCGGGTCGCGTCAATCGTAATAGCGAATACTTGGAATCCGATGTATGGACGGTTGTTCTGAATGCGAACGACAGAGGGGTGAGACGAAATCCTTCATTCAATGTTTCAGCGAGAATTTTACGTGATTTTTTTGAGCAGAAGGGCGACATTTCTCAAGAGCTTTGTACTTTGGCTATGAAGCGAGAGATTTGTGAAACTGGTAGTTACTCAACAAAGTTGAATAATGATGAATGCAATTATGCGTTTAGAACAGTGAACCGAGAGTTTAGAGTAATTGAAGATGATGCCCATGTTACGATTATTGATTCCGACCTTGTTACTAGAATCAAAACATTCGAAGATGTATCTTGGCATGAAATTCAACGGGGAAGCTTACGGATACGGCGAAATATCCGAGAAATATTAGACATAGAGGAATCTGTGCGTTATCCAGGTGTATTCTTGTGGCCGGAGGGTGCAAAGTATTCTTCTTTTTTAGGATACATGGAGGCAGTTCTTGACTTAACGGGCTTTGATAAGAACGGTGGCGCGATTGTTTGATCTCCAGATCGAGCGGGAGTAAAGTTGATGCTGATAGTCCCATCTAAATTGGCAGGGGTTGTGGACAGTAACGGTGGCAATCGACCGCTACCCGATGCTCATGCCCCGGATTTACGTCCA
>CAYTRK010000154.1:0-6104 GCA_964440205.1 uncultured Victivallaceae bacterium | reverse complement strand
GCCGTATAGACATACTGCAATCTGGCGTTTTGCCAATTCGTGCCGTCGCAGTGGCACTATCCGCTTTCGCAGCAGGAATTCTGTGAGATATGCGGGCTAAGATTCGCTTCCTCTTCTCCCTCTACTTTTTTCCACCAGCTCATAAACTCACATCCTTCTCTTCCTTTACCCCTTCTTGGCGAAGCCAACCCCATCGAATGATCGGGGCCACATCCCACATTCCCCTCTTCTCTGTGTTCTTTGCGATCTTTGTGGTTACAATCTTCTGACGTCTGAAATCTGCACTCTTCAGCTCCCGCCAATCACAACACGAGATCAGTATCAATTGTCGTCCCTGGGTCAATCCTGTCCTTCAGCTTTTCAGGATGCGCAATCACATCGGGATCTATTTCTATTCTGTGATGCGGAACACCGTTTTCGTCGCAAGGAACTTTCACATGGTTATTCTCCAGCCATCTTGCGTATTTCTTCATCATATCGCGCCTCGCTGTATCCGGCGAATCCTCTCCGGACGCGCGTTTAACAGGCGAGAACTCGTTTTCCCGCTTGAATTCCAGATTCAGAACCTCATCTGCGTCTGGAAGCACATCAAAAATGAATTTTTCGAACTTGTACGCGCTTGGTTCCGCCGGTTTCACAGTTTTTCCATTCTTGTCGCAATACGGGACTTTTTTGTGCGCCAAATGCAGCGGTAGCCTCCCCGAAGCTTCATGTCTAAGGAAATCAAAAGAAAAGACATGTATCGCAACGCTCCCGTAGCGATATTTCAGTTTGCCTTCAGCAGTTCTGGCATACTTCTGCTCATCAGTAAGCTCACTGTACTCGGCCACGGCGCACCTTCCGTCCTTCATAACCACAACCCCTACCCCTTCTTCAGGGTCTCTTTTCTCGCAAACCTTTACCGAGATGTCCGCGCCGCGTTCTCTGTGCAGACCTGTAAACGCCGGATCGGCTATCTCCACAAGAGGATTGTCTACCTGGAAGTAGAAGAGTGTTTTCAATTCTCTCTGTGCCATGTCATCAATCATGCCTCGCTGAAGAAGGGCGGTCAACAGGCCGCCGTGCCCGTCGGGACTCATGAAAATGTGGTCGGGCCGGTCCATAACGAACCTTCCGTCCGGCCACAGCGCAGGCCACATGTTCTGGGTAAAGAAATTGACTCTTTCCGGATTCAATCCCAGCCAGTCGTTCTTTTCAAAGAAATGCCGAGTATCAGCGTCATTCGCCTCACTGGTCATAATATAGAAGGGAATTTCCGTCGAATATTTTTCTTCCATCGCCGCTATCTTGTGAGCGTGAACATTAAACAACGTCCTGTCGGAAATCGGACCTATGGGGAAACAGCCTTTAGGTCCGTCAAATCCGAGCCGGGAACCCTGGCCGCCAGCCACCAGAATTACACCGACTTCTCTGTCGGCCAGCATTTTTTCACCCTTTTTTTCCATGGCTTTTCTGTCAAACTCATCAACACCCACCACTTCCGCTGGCTCCATCTGCTGATGAGAAGCGCCGGACGAGTCATTATTTCCAAGCAGTTTCTGCATGTGCTCAACATCTTCGAAATCTATCGTCTCGATCTGCTGAAGCAGATTCTTTCTCTGTCCGTCGTTCAATGATCCCCAAAACGAAAGAACATGTTCCTGCCCTCGCGTACGAAGCAATTCCATAGCTTCCGCATGATTCATAGTCATCAGTCCAACTCCTTTATTCTTAAGTCCGCCGCCAATATTAGCTCTGAGAACCTACTCTAATTGACTTTGCGCTCGCACTCAAGCGGAAGCGTGCCGGAGATCGGTCACAGGCGGGAAAATCGTATTTTGCGTTTTCAGCCGAACATCCTTATACTCCAGAATTACAACCACACACAAAAGACTGACCGGACGAAAAACTGGCGCGGGAAATACGATGCAGACCACAAAAGAGGAAAGACTCGACAAGCACATTGCATCAACAGGAACAGCCTCCAGGAGAAAGGCCGCCGAACTGGTGAACTCCGGCAGAGTCAAGGTCAATGGATTAGTCGCAGACAAGCCTGGCCTGCGCGTATGTCCAGACTCAACAATCACACTCGACAACAAACCCCTGCCTCCTGTTCCGGCACGAAAGGTTACACTGGCTCTCAATAAGCCGCGCGGCTATATCTGCAGCGCATCCTCAGCCCAGGGCAAGACGGTTTACGATTTCATTCCGGATTTAAAACAACGAATCGTCCCGGCAGGACGCCTGGACAAAGACAGCGAAGGCCTGCTCATATTGTCAAGCGATGGCGACCTTATAAATGAGCTGACCCATCCGAGGTATGAACACAAAAAAATCTACAGAGTGACCGTTTCGGGAGCTGTTACTGAAGAGACAATAACTGATCTTCGCTCCATTACGGAGGTCGACGGGCAGCCAATCTCCTCTGTTCACGTAAAGCGCATAAAGGCAGGCTCACGAAAAGGCCGTCACATCCTGGAGTTCACGCTCGGCGAAGGACGCAAAAGACAAATAAGAAAAATGTGCTCATTGGTCGGCTTGCGTATACACCGCCTTGTCAGGACCAGAATAGGCAGGCTTAGACTTAAGCAGCTCGGGCTTACCACCGGCCAGTGGCGGGAACTTACCTCTAAAGAAATACAGCAGTTGCTTCAATAGTCGCCGACACTCAACGCCTGCAGCCCTGAATCAGCCTTCAAGCTGCCGGACCATATCTCGAACCCGCTTGAATCTCGACTTATCAATTGTTTCTCCACCCCGCATTTCTTCTCCTACTTCTTCAATCAATTCTGATGCCACCACGGCATTGCCAAGCCGGGCCTGCAATTCAGCCATGCTAAGTTTGACTGATGTCTTGTCGCTTGAAAACGCGACCGCCTTTTCCAAGGCCTCTTTGGCTTCACCCAGCCTTTCGGCACGCATAAGAACCACCCCAAGCGTGTCCCATGCCTGGCCCAACCGCGGCCGCTTGCCAACGGCTTCCCTGGACAACTTTTCGGCCTCCTTGTAATCACCTCTTTGCTGCAGCAGCCACGCGAGGTCGTTCAGCGCTTTTGCTGAACGATTCCTTTTTAAACTCTTTCGCAGTGAGTCCTCCGCAAGTTCAAGATCTCCGTCTCTCATCTGAACTTTTCCAAGCACGTAATTCGCCAATGCATCGTTCGGAGATTTTCGAAGAAGAGACCTGGCGGCTTCAGCCGCCTCCGAAAGATTGCCCTCAAGCATTTCCAGCCTCATAAGCTGCCTCGTACGCCTCGCGTTGTCGGGATCGGCCTGAACCGCATCCCGAAGATGCGACAGGGCCGTCGATATGTCGCCTTTTTTCATGGCCTGCTGGCTTCTTATCGTCGACAACACCGAATTCCCTCCAGGGATCTCCTGTAAGATTTCCATGCAATCACGGAGCGCTTCTTCATCTTCCTGGAGAAGCAAAACCTGTGCCAGGAGACCCCAGGCGTTCAGCATTCGCGGCCTAAGATCAACAAGCTCTTCCAGAACAATTCGCGCCTTGTCCACCTTGTTGGCAGAAAGAAACAGCCTGGCAAGCTCCAGACCTATCGCCTCTTGAGGCGCTCCCGCCTTCCGGGCGCGCTGCAAAAGCTTTGCCGCTCGAGTTGTCTTTCCTTCTGCTGCGGCTATCCCGGCCATCCCGATCAAAGCCCTCAGATTGCCCGGATCTTTTTCCAACAATTCTTCGTACAAGCGCCTGCTCTCTTCCTCCATTTCCTGCGACAGGTAAACCCCGGCGAGTATCCCCTTAATCCCCGTTGCAGCCGACTCCGGAACCATCGCCATTGCGCGTTTAAGCCCGGTGACAGCCAATCCGGGCTGTCCGGACAACGCCCAGGCCAGTCCTACGTTCGCATACGCCTGAGGAGACCTTACATAACCGTGATACCGAGACAGCGACCACAAATTCCGCCGCCCTCGAACCTTCGTTATCGTTTCCTCCAAATCCTCTTCAATTGAGTCGCTGTCCGACGCAGGATAGCCGGATTTCACCATTGAGCCCAGGTTCAGAATCGCGCTCACATTGTCATTATACGCTTCTCGCGACATAGTATAGGCCTGGTAAGCAAAGTCATCATGCTCGGCATCCTGCATCAGAACTCCCAGATTGTTGGCAACCATGGAAATATGACGCAGTATGTGCTTCTGCATCCACTCAAGTTCCCCGGCTTCGGCCAAACGAATTTCCGAGACAACCGTTTCCATGAAACTCTTCTGCTCCTCTATTGCCCGCTGCGCATCGTAATCGCCGGTTTCCCCTCCGAAGAACAGCATCTTGTCTGGAATCGCTTCGTACCCGGAAGCAAACCACAAATCCGGAATTACCATCAATACAAGCTTCTTCTCAATTTCGGGATCAGATTCCATCCACGCCGATAAAAGTGGAAACATTCCTATGTTAGCCATGTTCCTGAACTGCACGTCCTCAAACATTGAGGCAACATGCCGCAGGTACACAGGATTCTGACCCTGGCTGAGATTCAGAACCTTCAAATCCTTGCCGCTTTCATAGCCTGCAATCAATAAGTTGTTATCCGGAATCCCGTCGGTTACAAGCCACGATCTGCCTTCCAGGTTGTCTACTACAGCCTCAGCATACCGGGTCACGAAGCTCCCGTTCTTTGCGCTGGATTCTTCAACATTTAAAAATGGCGCGGTAAAAACAAGGACAACCCAGCCGGTTGCAATGACAGGGCCGGCAGACTTCCTCACGGCCAGTTTTGCTGTTGCATCAGTCTCTTTCCACCAGGTCAACGGCAGCATGAACCAATACGCGGCCAAATAGCCCGCGGTGGCCGCTAAAAGCACATAAGGCGTTACGAGCAGGCGAGAACCCTTGACAAAATTCCATGGTGAGACCTTCAAGTTCAGCAAAGCGGCTATCACGACCAGAGATATGATAAAATGCAAAAAGTAAAAGCCCCAGTCTTTCTCCTGGTTCAACCCCCGCTTCCCAACCATCAGAACCGCAAGCCACGGCACACCGCTCATCAACAAAATAACCAGCCAGCCGAATTTCGGCAGACTGCGCGTTATCAGAAAGTACTGGTCACGCCACATGAACCAGACTATTCGAAAGAAACTTTCATACTGACGCACTTCGAAGCCGTGTGACCCGTAAAAATCCCAGGCGGCAATCAGGTAGAAGGCCAAGCCACCGATCCCCGCGGCCGCAATCCCCACTATCGAGCCAACAGCGATCTCTTCCCGCTTCCACATGAAGAACAGAACGAAAAAGGCAGCCACGGGAAAAAGCGCTATCAGTGTCGCGAACTCGACTACCGCTGCTCCGTAAACAAACGCCAGCAGCGCAACCTGCCACAACCGGCCTGATTCAATGAACGAGACAGTCAACCGCGCAATTATCATCAACAGCATTATGTCAAACGATGCCACGTGCGCGCGCGTTGATACAGTCCAGAACGGAATGCTGAAAGCCAGAGCAACAGAAGCCACTACCCCAGCTATCCGCGGCGCAACCGCCGCATGTCGGCGATTGAAATCGTAGACGTCTATAGCCATCTCAACCGAGCGCCGAACGATCCCGTAAAGCAGCCATACCGAAATAACCGAACAAAACACGCTGAAAACATTGAGAAGCGCCGAAGATGTTCCGAAAGGGAGCCGCCCGATAAGACCCGCAATCCAGTGCCATAAAGGGCTTGACGGGTCAAGTTTCGGAGCCAGACCAAGACTCCGGGCAATGAGATAAGCCGACCGACCGGGATAGGGACCATGGCTCATTGTAAGCAGCCATACCATCCCTGCACCTAACCCAAGCACCCCGCCAATTAAAACGTCCATATGTTTCCGCATAGTTGCCTCCAATAATTCACCCTTCAGAATAAGCCTATATGAAACAAAATACAACAATACAAGATACTCTCACGCTTTCTACATTCGACATCATGCCTTTCTTCTCTTTCCCTTCATCATTGGATATTCTCCCCTTATTCTCCCCACAGTGCAGCAGGTTGTCCCCCAACCTGCTGCCCTTTCGCGTCCTTCAGCGCCTTTCGTAGTTACACCCCATCCGAAAAGGGTCGGAGGGCAAGAAGAGGGGCAAAACCGAAGAAAAACGTACTCGTACACCTACTCGTACACGCGAATAGTAG
>CAYTRK010000153.1:0-6108 GCA_964440205.1 uncultured Victivallaceae bacterium | reverse complement strand
CGCTGATCGTAGACCCCGAAAATGTGCTCATCTCCGGATACCGGCGGCTGGAAGCATGCAAAAAGATCGGACTCAGTAGCGTTCCGGCTCTTCAAGTCGATGTTCCGGCAAACAGTATGACAGCGCTCGATATCCAGACAGACGAAAACCTGTGCAGACAACCTCTCTCTTCGGAAGAACTCCAGCAGCATATACAGGACAAAAAATCCCGCCTGCCGGGAGAATCCATGAGCAAAGGCTTTGTAAGTAAACTCAGAAAAGCATTCGGACACCAATGATATGAACCTCGACTTTGAAAAAGAAATCTCCGAGATCCAAAACAGGATTTCCGAGTTAGAAAAACTGAATGAGAATCCGGACGTTCAATTTGATACCGAGATAGCAGAACTGACTCACGAGCTGAAAACAAAAAAAGAGACAACCTACAGGACCCTTTCACCATGGCAGACTTTCCAGGTAGCAAGGCACCCGGCCCGTCCCTCCATAAGAGACTACACAAAAGGAGTCTTCAGTGAATTCATAGAATTGCACGGCGACCGATGCTTCGGTGATGATCAAGGCATAATCGGGGGATTCGCCAGTATAAAGCAAAGCCGGCACAAAGTCATGCTCATCGGACACCAGAAGGGCAAGTCATTGGAAGAAAACCTCAAAAGCAACTTCGGCATGGCAAACCCCGAGGGCTATCGCAAAGCCCTGCGATTGATGAAGCTGGCGGAAAAATACAGAATCCCGGTAGTAAGCCTTATAGATACCCCCGGTGCCTACCCCGGCGAAGAAGCCGAAGCCCGCGGCCAGGCCGAAGCCATTGCGCGCAACCTTACGGAAATGTTCAGAATCAAGGTCCCGATCATAGTAATGGTAACAGGAGAAGGCGGCAGCGGGGGCGCCATCGGCATCGGAGTAGGAGATGTCATATTGATGCTTTCAAGTTCCGTCTACTCGGTCATATCACCCGAGGGATGCGCCTCCATATTGTGGCGCGACGGCTCAAAAGCGCCGGATGCAGCAGCCGCATTAAAAATCACCGCAAAGGACCTGAAAAACTTTAGCGTAATAGACGAAATAATCGAAGAGCCCCTGGGTGGAGCCCACAGAGACCACGACGCAACATTCAAATCCGTCAGTAAAACCCTGGCCAACCACCTGACACGACTTAAAAAAATGTCGACGAAAAAACTGCTGGAAAGACGTTTTGATAAATTCGCTTCGATGGGTAGTCCGAAAAAAGGCAGGAAATAAAAAGAGGAATAAGTATGGCCCAATCCAGGAAAAAAAACAGCAAGAATACTTCAAACCCAAGGGAACATACCGCGTTTTCCACGAAAAAAAAGATACCCCTCCGTATCACCGATACTACCCTGCGCGACGCTCACCAGTCGCTCTGGGCCACCAGAATGCGCACCAGAGATATCGAAGGGATACTGGATACAATCGACAATGCAGGCTATTATTCTCTCGAAGTCTGGGGTGGAGCAACCTTCGACGTCTGCCTGCGTTTTCTCCGGGAAAACCCCTGGGAACGGCTCCGGTTGATGAAATCAAAGACAAAAAAAACTCCCCTGCAAATGCTCCTCCGGGGCCAGAATATACTCGGATATAAGAATTATCCTGACGACCTCCTGGACCGTTTCGTAGTCCTTGCCTGCAAAAACGGCATAGATATATTCAGAATCTTCGACGCGCTTAACGATAACAGAAACCTGGAATACGCAATTAAATCCGTCAAGAAACACGGCGGCCATGCTCAGGGAACACTCTGCTATACAATCAGTCCCGTCCATACGGTCGAGGAATATGTGCGAGTGGCAAAAGAACAGGTCCAAATGGGCGTCGACTCCATCTGCATCAAAGACATGGCCGGTATCCTGTCGCCAATCTCAGCGGAACAACTGGTCTCCGCTCTCACTAAAAAAATCGACGTGCCGGTTCAGCTCCATTGCCACATGACAAGCGGCATGGCCGTCGCAACCTACGTGGAAGCCGTCAGAGCAGGCGCTGGAGCAATAGATTGCGCCATCTCGCCAATGTCCGGCTTCTCCTCGCAACCACCGGTCGAAACTATGCTTTCAATCTTCGACGAAACACCACACCACGCAGACTTGGACATCGAATGCCTGCGCAAAATCTGTAAATATTTCACCGACCTTGCCCCTGAACGCAAACTTTCCCACCAGCCCGTAAATACAATCGATCCTGAAATACTTATACACCACATACCAGGCGGAATGATATCCAACCTCAGATCACAGCTCGACCAGCAGGACGCACTGGACAGGCTGCCTGAAGTCCTCGACGAAATTCCGGCAACCCGAAAAGACATGGGCTATCCACCTCTGGTTACCCCGACCAGCCAGATAGTAGGCATACAGTCAGTGATGAACGTGCTCGCAGGTGAACGCTATTCAATGGTCCCCCAGGAAACAAAAAATTATATAAAAGGTTTCTACGGAACACCTCCATCTAAAATTAATACGAAATTAAGAAAGAAAGTGCTGGGAAACGAGAAACCCATTACGTGCAGACCAGCCGACCTTCTAGACCCTATGCTGCCTAACGCAACAGATAATATCGACCCCGCTCTGATAAAGGAAGAAGAAGACATTATCTCCTATTGCCTTTTCCCGGAAACTGCAAAACAGTACCTCGAATGGCGGAATATGCCCGAAGATCAGCGCCCCGAACCGCCCGCGGAAACCGAAAGAAAACAACAGGATAAGCAAACCGACACAAACGTCGAACCTTTACAAAGCAGCAACGCCTTCCTGAATCCGGAAGATTATAAGGAACTGCAGGAAGTTATCGAAAAAGTAAAACAACTCGGCCTGGACGAACTCACCATCCGCAAAGGAAACGCCAGCTTGAGCCTCAGTGGCGGTGACGTTTCACAACCTTCCGAAGACACTATAGAAAAGAAACAGGAAACAAACGCCGCGAAAGAACCAGCCCAACCGGCAACGGAAACAGCCGGACCGGCCATCGAAGCCCCGCTTAACGGAACTTTTTACACCTGCCCCGGCCCGGGACAACCGGATTTTGCGTCGCCCGGCGATACGGTCGAGAAAAATGAACCAGTCTGCGTCGTGGAAGCAATGAAACTGTTCAATCAGATCAAAGCGCCATTCAAATGCAAAATCAAATCATTCCTTGTCAATCACGGCGACAACGTAAGCAAAGGACAACCACTGGTCACAATCGAAGCCGTATAACTCCTGATCAGTGACCACCCCCCCGCGTTTCTCCTCCCATTTCCCGCCTTCGCCCGGGCCTATGGCACGACAGATCCGAACGAAGCCATAATACCAATGATAATGAATCAGCCTACAGCTCTGAATAAGTCTTCTCCAGCAAGGCTTCCTCAACAACGGCGCCCACCGAAACCCCGCCAAAACATTCAATAAGTGTAAACCGGGGAACACTGCCCAATGCCTTCTTGTCCCTGGTCATGGCCTGCCGGATCTGCTTCCAATTAAGTTTCCGGTCGCCAGCCAAAGGCGATACCGGCAGCTTCAAGCCGGCAAGCAGACGTTTTATGCGCGCCGCATCCTCCTCCGCAAGACCCTTGCTCCTAACAGCCAGCTCGGCCGCATATACCATGCCCACAGCTACAGCTTCCCCATGAAAATATCTGCCGTATCCCGCCACCTTCTCAAGCGCATGGCCAAGCGTGTGCCCAAAGTTCAAAGCAGCCCTGACTCCCGACTCCCGTTCATCCATAGCAACTACCTCGGCCTTGATCTCACATGATCGGGTAATCACCTGCTCGAGAAAATCAAAATCACGATCGAGAAGCCGCTCCGTTCCAGACTCCAGACACTTGAACAGATCCGCGTCCCATATCACCGCATGCTTAACAAGTTCAGCAAGTCCGGAAAGATATTCCCTCTCAGGTAATGACCCGAGAGTCAAAAGATCAATGGTGACCTCTACAGGCTGATAAAAAACACCCACCAGGTTCTTGCCTTCCTCCAGGTTTAAACCGGTCTTCCCGCCTACCGAGCTGTCCAGCATAGCAAGAGTGGTAGTAGGAACCTGTATATAACGTATGCCCCTCAGATAAGTAGCGGCAACAAACCCGGCAAGATCCCCTGTAACCCCGCCCCCGAGCGCAAAAATAAACGAAGACCTGTCAAGTCCGGCTTCAATGGCTTTCGAATATAAGTCGCTGGCAAAGGATAGATCCTTCGAAGCCTCACCCGCCGGCACCGTAGCCCTGAACACCCTGAAGCCAACCGAACTAACCCGCCGCTCAAACTCGTCCCCGTAAAGCCCGTCAACGTTGCTGTCCGACACTATAAGCGCACGCAGCCCTTCAGCCTCGCGGCCATACTCCGCCCCCGGTGTCAAGTCAGTGCCTATCCGAATATCATAACTCCTGTCACCAAGAAGCGCTTTCACCACACTACATTTCTCACTCATCCTGGATCCTCTCACCTTGCTCAATTCTCATCCCCCTCGCAAAATCCGAGCCGGACATCTCACGCTTACCCGCAGGCTTGACCCGTAAAAGACATACCGCATCATTCCCGCCACAATCACCGCCTGTCTTTACTACAGGATCAGCCTTTCCAGCCTCCAACACTGTCCCGGCTGGCGCCTCGATCCCTCCGGATGACCGCGGCTCAACCTTAAGCAGAATAACTCGCCTGCCCCCCGTCTCGAAGTAGGCTCCCGGCCACGGAGTAAAAGCCCGTACCCTGTTGTAAATGTCTCCGGCAGACATGGACCAGCTTACCAACCCGTCTTTCTTGCTTAAACGCCTGGCATAGGTAGCCCGGGTTTCAGTCTGAGCCCTCCGCGGCGCATTGCCGCGTTCAATATCCTTAACGGTTTGCTCCAACAGTTCAGCGCCGGGGCCCGCAAGCCTGGCCAACAGTTCCCCCGCAGTCTCGCCTTGCCTGATAACAACTTTTCTCTGATAAATTATGTCGCCGGCATCCATTTTATCATTCATGTACATGGTCGTCAGACCCGTTTCCCTGCGCCCGTCAAGCAACGCATGCTGAACCGGCGCCGCACCCCGGTACTCCGGCAGCAGAGAAGCATGAAGATTAACACAACCCAACGGCGGAAGATCCAGCGCTGCTTTTTTCAGGATCTGACCGTACGCCACCACAACGATCAGATCAGGCGCCAGCCGCCGAAGTTCTTCAATGCTGCCTTCGGCATTTACATCCTCCGGAGTCAGAACACGAAAACCAAGTTCCGTTGCAATAACCTTAACCGCACCGGGAGCAGACCGGAGCCTCCTCCCCCTGGGCCGGTCAGGCTGCGTTATCACCGCCGCTATATCCTGACCCTGCAACGTCCGGAGACTCGGACACGAAAACCCCGCTGATCCCATAAAAACAATGCGCATGATAGAAAAATTCTTCTCTCTGTCCCGCCGGACTATACCTGCAGCATACCGCCGAGAATCTTCTGCGACTGTTCGGCCACTGCATCATGCAGGCTCGAACCGTCCGAATCAATAGTCACTACCCCTTCAAACCCGTCAACATCAAGCTCCCACATAGCCTCAGCCGGCCCAAAACGCTTCAGATAATGCACACCGCGAACATTAATGATGTTTTCGGCAAGTACCGCGCCGGCCCCGCCTACAACATGAACATACACACACCCATAACGCCTGCACGCTTCCTGGGTAGCGCTGCCCATGCCTCCCTTGCCAACGATAACCCGCACACCATGCCTTCGAATAATTTCAGCCATAAACAGCTCCTGGCGCAAAGAAGTCGTCGGACCAGCCGCGCGAATAACCCACCGGCCGGAACGGCGAACAGCAACCGGCCCACAATGATAAATCGCCCCTTCGGCAATATCCACAGGCGCTCGCTCCTCAGAAGCCAACTTCTCATGAACCCGGTCGCGGCCTGTAACAATCATCCCCGATAAACTGATCCGGTCTCCAATACCCAAAGCCCTAACTGTCGATTCATCAAATGGATACTCAATTTTCTTCATTTCCAATCTCACCTACGCACAGACCCCGTGCCTGCCCCCTCTTCTCTCTCCTCTTCCTTCATCATTGAACATTCCGTGTTCATCATTGAATATTCTCCCTTCCCCCTTCTCACCCTCTTTCTCTGTGCTCTCTGTGTTCTCTGT
>CAYTRK010000152.1:0-6115 GCA_964440205.1 uncultured Victivallaceae bacterium | reverse complement strand
ACAGCATGAAAACAATGGCAGTAGGTGAATTGAAGGCTCATTTTTCAGAGGCTCTTGAAGAAGTTAAACAGGGGCATCCGATTACCGTGGGATACGGCAAAAAGAAGGAAAAAATTGCTGTCATAGTGCCGTATTCTCAGTACCAACAGGCTCCCAGAAAGCTCGGAGTCATGGAAGGACGAGCCGAATACACAATACATGATGGCTTTAAGATATCTGACGAGGAGTTCATCAGCTCGTGACTTATCTACTGGATACACATACATTCATCTGGTCTGCTTTCAGGACAAGTAAACTCAGCAAAACAGCGCGCAAGACAATAACAAATCCCTCTAACCTGATCTATTCACGCGCAGAGTTTGCCGCAGTTACAAGGCGCAGCGAGTTGAGCTGTGGTTAACCACCGCCGACTCGCTGGAACGCAATAGATGCGGTAAAATCGGCGCGCCTCTGGTGAAAAAAGCCAAGCTCTCCCCCATACGGTGTGGACCATGCCACACATGTTAAAAACTTCTCTCGACGCTTTAAACACATAGCGCTACATTCTAACAGATTAAGACTTGCTTGGCTTTTTTCATGAATAGATCAGGCTAATCGAATCCTTGTACGTTCAATAACATTCTGGGAAATCGCCTTGAAACACTCGCTTGGCAAGCTGTCACTCAAAGGCACAAAACCCGAAGATATGCCCCAAATCGCCCGGCGCATGGGCCTGGAATGCGTCCCCCTGACAGTGAGTGATGCAGCTACGTTCCATAAGGTAAGACAAGAGCCAAACAAGGACCCGTTCGACCGTATGCTGATTCGGCAGGCTCTTTCTAATCAATTAACACTTATAACCAAAGATCCCGAAATAGATCTCTACAGAAAAGACGGCCTGCGCAC
The DNA here is from genome assembly GCA_964440205.1 of uncultured Victivallaceae bacterium. Classification (GTDB taxonomy): domain Bacteria; phylum Verrucomicrobiota; class Kiritimatiellia; order UBA8416; family CAYSRM01; genus CAYSRM01. Next base: position 5,230 of record CAYTRK010000152.1, on the reverse strand, counting down.
TCTCTGGTGATCTATTCCTTTCGCTCTTGTCAAAGGGCAAAGAATTCGAGTAAATTTCTGGCTTTTCAACAGCGCCGTGCCGAGAAAGGAATATAATGGAAGTCCCCCTGCTTGACCTCAAGCCGCAGTATCTGGCTATCAAAGATGAAATCGACAAAGTTGTGGCCGAAGTTATTGAATCCCAGAGATTCATCATGGGGCCTAAGGTTGAAGAATGCGAAAGCGCAATAGCAGATTACTGTGCCTGTTCCAGCGCCGTCGGCGTGTCATCCGGCACCGACGCGCTGCTGATCTCGCTGATGGCCGAAAATATAGGGCCGGGCGACGACGTGCTGACTACGGCATATAGTTTTTTCGCAACTGCAGGATGCATCTCAAGAACCGGGGCCAGACCCGTCTTCGTGGATATAGATCCGGCGACCTGCAACATCAACCCCACCCTGCTTGAAGACGCTCTCACCCCCGAAACCAAGGCAATTATCCCCGTGCACCTGTACGGCCAGATGGCGGATATGGACCCGATCATGCAATTTGCCAAAAAACACGGCCTGGTTGTTATTGAAGACGCTGCGCAGGCTATAGGATCGGAATATAAAGGCAAAAGAGCCGGATCAATCGGCCATTATGGATGCTTTTCATTCTTTCCATCCAAAAACCTCGGAGCCTTCGGCGACGGCGGAATGACGGTAACCAACGACAAAGCCAGGGATACAAAACTGCGAGCGTTGCGAAATCATGGCTCAACAAAGAAATATTATCATGCCATGATTGGCGGGAATTTCAGGCTCGACGCTATTCAAGCCGCAGTTGTCTCCACAAAACTCGGCCATCTGGATTCATGGACGGCAAAGCGCCAATCCAATGCGGACAGATACGACGCACTCTTTAAAGAAGCCGGCCTGGTCGACTCGGGGCATTTAAACCCCCCTGCGCGCCTGCAAGATCGGCATATATTTAACCAATATGTCATCAGGGCTCAACAACGCGATAAACTCCAGCAATTCCTCACAGAAAAGAATGTCGGCACGGCAGTGTATTATCCATTGCCATTCCACATGCAGGAATGCTTCAGCGAGTTGGGACACAAAAAAGGCGACTTTCCGGAATGCGAGAAAGCCGCAAATGAAACGTTGGCGCTTCCGATTTTTCCAGAACTCTCGGATAGCCAGATCAAATATGTCGCTGACTGTATAAACGAATTCTACAGCCGTTGAAAATTCATTCCGATTAGCCCGCATTAAGAGCGGGGCTCAACCGGGTCATCATTTTCCTCGAAAACATCTTTATCATTTTTTTCTGAGATCTTTTTGAGGCGCATTTCGAGAAGAGCCAGTTTCTGGGTAATTTTCGTTAGTTTTTTCTGAGTCTCGGAAAGCGATATTGAAAAATGAAAGGCAACAAGAATCAGAAAGGTGAATGCCACTGCGACAATGACACCAACATAATTCATTCCGGTCAATGCCCTGAAGAGTGCAACCATCGCCGGGAGCACTGCACACAAAAATATCACCAGCGCTGTAGCGATCCACAAAATGGCATAGCGTTCCTGCAAGCTATTGCGTCGGATCGACTCAAGCGTTATAAAAAGCACAATCAAGCTTATGCCCCCTGCGATTATGCGTATGCGAGTCAAGTAAGGAGTTGAAATTACAAGACCTATTACTTGTTGAGGCAACAGCGCGAATATCAGACAGGCTGCGGAAACCAGCGAAGCTAGAATCACGAATAAAAGGTTATAGCCTCTATTGAAAAATGACTTGAAGATGGCCACTGCAATGGCAATTCCAAATCCTGCTATCAGGAACCTGGCCAGGTAGGCATTCTCCCAGCCTGTCACGTAGGATTCAAGTTCAATGGAAGTCATTGTCTTCTCCCGATTGTTCTTTTGAGTAATGAGGATTAATTGGTTTTACTCTATCTACAATCAAAGCGAGCAAGACTTTAAACACATAGTACAACGTGCCCCAGCCCTTTATAGTTGAGTTCCCGCCTATACGGTTGCGAAAGTGTACCGGAGCTTCAATAAATTCGTATCCCTGCCGACGCATAAGAGCCAAGGCTTCCGGCTCGGGATAATCTGTCGGATATACATGCGCAAACAAGTAGAGCAATTTCCTGTTGGCCAATTGGAATCCGGAAGTCGGGTCTGTGACTTTCTGCTTGCAAACCAATGAAAGAAATTTAGCTATAAAACTTATGCCGCAGTGCCTTATCAAGGTATTTCGATACGAGTTGCCGCCAAGAAATCGGGATGCGATGACCAAGTCCGCTTCACTGGACTTCATCGCCTCAATCAGTTTAGGTATTTCTTCCGGCGGGTGTTGTCCGTCACCATCGATTCGAACCGCGTATTTATATCCCGATTCATATGCGTGTTGGAACCCCGCCTGAACTGCTCCTCCCACGCCAAGATTGCAGGGTAGAAAAAGAGAGTCAACCCCCTTTTGTTCGATGATACTCTCAGTGCGATCAGTCGAGCCATCATCAATTACTATTAAATCCAGTTCGGGAACTTTCGTTATGACTTCATCAAGAAGAGTTGCCAGGCACTTTTCCTCGTTATAGGCAGGAATTAATACTATTGTTTCGCTATTTTTCATCAGAAAAAACAGTTGTCAGAATATACCTTTCAACACTTATTGCAAAACATGTTAAATTGTTTCTAAACTTTTTTGCAGCCTGATCTATTCATTAAAAACGCCAAACGCTCTTGATGAACGGATTAAGCAATCGCAATCCGCTCATCAAGATAGGCTATTCTATTCTTATTCTGTGCAGTAATATACCAAGATCTTTCTCGAATCCGCGAATCCCGACGCTGGCAGGATCATAAGGCCAGCGTGGCTGCAGCAGATACCGGCCGGTCGGCTCGTCATAGCCATCATCATCCGCCGGCCTTTGCAGCGTACCTCCAACTATGCAATATTCATTATCCACGGTCAGTTCAAGCGATTTACCGCCCCATGGCGGAACGACCATAATTACCTGCTTATTATGACCATCTATACGGCTGGCAGCCGCCTCAATAGTAATGTCAACAGTTTCCCCCGGCGCAGGAACCGGACCGATAACCGCCGAGCCCGTGCGACTCCATTGAGCTGGCAGCCGCGTCCCGTCATCCAAAGTTATAGCGATATCGCTGCGCCCCCATTTCCCCCTTACAGCCAGTTGCGGACGATTATTTCCGGGCCGCCGTCCAAGCTCAAACACTTTATCAAGCGCCGCAGTCTCACCATCACGCAAAGGAACCACCTTCAGCGCTTCAAAATCTTTGACAGTCTCGTCACGTACCGCCGGCAAGGCTGTCCGTGCACGCGCACGCTGTAAAACAATGCTGCGCCGTCCCTGAGACTCTAAGCGCACCCCCTTTTCAATGCCAGGATTTTTATATGCCGTTATCCAATAAGTTGGGCCCTGCAGAGCCTCCTCCCGCATCCAACGCGACAGCCCAGGCAGTCCCTTCCCTCCTCCCTGCGCCAGACCATAGAATTTCTCTCCGGGCAGTACTGCAAGCGGAAGACTGTGCGGAATATAATCAAAGCAGACCGTCGCCCCGGAAAACTCGTCAACCAGTTCGTCAACAAACTTATCCGCCCCATGTTCATAACGCACCAGATAAGGCGCCGGCCATCGTAACGGATTGATCAGACATATTATCAGTACAGGTATGGAAAATACCGGTAGCAACGACATCTCCTTCCTGCTGAAAGCAACAATTCGCTGCATAGCAACAATGGCTGCAGTAAAACACGGAATCAGGACCAGTATCCACGGCGCCACCAGTCGCCGCAGACTCCAAAGCCCCATTATTTCAACCCCTTTTAAATACAAGAACATCGGCAATGACAGCATTGCTACGGTTATGATCAGCCGTTGCCGCCACATTCCCCGCATAATGGCCGCTAGTAAGACCAGCAGGATTATGAGCGCAGCCAGATACCACTGCATGCTGTCATAAAATGCGCTCAATCCGGCCCGGATGGTATACTGCTGCCCCCCGCCCCAATATCTCATGGCCAGTAAAGTCGGAAACGTCCAAAGCAACAGCATCACCGCTTTTGCGGCCACTTTGCACCAAAATGGAACTGTAATAGATTTCAGCAACCGGTAAACGGGCACAGACAGCAATATTACACAGAGAAAAACCACACTGAGAATAAAAGCCGGCCGTACCGAAGCGTTCCCTATAATTGCCCCTCTTACCGCGTCTGGACGCAATACCCCGTAAGGCGCGCATACCCACTCGGTCAACAACACAATCGGCGCTAACCCGGCCAGCGCAGCCACAGCGCCAAACACAAAGTTTCTTATGTTTCCGGAGGACAAGAGCAATATCACACACAGCGGAAAAACAGGCAGCAACATCAGCGGATGATATGAGACCGCTAAGCCCAGGGAAAAACAACAGGCTATCAATGGAAGACGCTCTTTTTTAATCAGCAGCCAGCTTACCAGCGCAAGCCCGATCAGCGCCGCCGCAACGGCTTCCGGATAACTTCCACGGCCTATCCACAACGGAATCGGAGATGCAATCATGACAGCAACACCCAGCAACATCCCCCATATTCCAGCCTTGGCTCCGGCATAAAGCACAAGCGCAAGACTCAAACACAGAAAAGCAAACGGGGCTGGATAATCAAGACTGCCGAAAGGCATCAGTATTTCAGAAGCCGCCATATTCAACGGCAGCAGAGGATAAAAGAACGGCATAGTTTCGCCATCATCAAACGAAGTAATCTGAAATGAACTATCGCGCGTAAAGCGGTTGCCGGCAAAATAATGCCCGGGATAAAGCAGAATCCACGGACGGACTTCTTTCGGGACCTCCAGAAAAGCCTGATCGACATCATGAAAAGAGCGTCCAGCGACAAACGCACGCGCCATATTCCGATACGCAGCCGTATCAAGCCCCTGATAGACATACTGATGGGGACGCAGATACAACGACCCAAGCATAACAGCGCAAGCTGCCAATACGTAAACCTGAGCTTTTGACCACTCACGCTCTCCGATTGCCTTCCGTGCAATAAAATACAGCAGATAAAGCAACGGCAGCAGCAGACACACCGAAGACAGCAAAGCAGAAAACCATACTAAACGATTCATAAAACAAGCCTTTCTGCCGGACAATCCTGATAATGAAACAGGCTTTCAAACATAAATAAAAATATGCGCCCTAGCGCGAGTTTCCTACTTACAGCGCGCTACTGACTGATTCTTCTTCCCAGCG
>CAYTRK010000151.1:0-6163 GCA_964440205.1 uncultured Victivallaceae bacterium | reverse complement strand
CCCTGCACGTTCGGCCTCGCGACCGCTTGAATACATCATGGCGAGCAGAGTTGTGTTCGCAAAAAAAATAATTGCAAGAATAACCGTTGTTTTCGTGAGAACATTGCCCATCTGCGCCCCGAATATCGATTCACCCATGCCTCCCCCAAAAGCCATGCCAACGCCCTGGCTTTTGCTCTTCTGGACCAGGATAACTGCTACCAGCAACACACTGCTCAGGACTTCTATGGTAATAAGAATAGCTTTGATAATTGCAACTGCCATGAGTCTCTTTCCTCTTTTTGTACTTTACCCCCAAGTTTGTTCTGAACTTATACCGCTTTTTGAACTATTTCAACAAAAGACCTCGCCTCCAGGGCCGCTCCGCCTATCAGGCCTCCATCCACATCGGGCTGAGCGAAAATCTCGGTAGCATTTGCGGGCTTTATACTGCCTCCATACTGTATACGGATACAAGAAGCCGTATCTTCGCTGGACATGTCCGCGAGGGTCTTCCTGATAAACGAATGCATTTCCTGAGCCTGATCAGGCGTTGCGGTCCGTCCCGTTCCAATGGCCCAGACCGGCTCGTAGGCCACTATTACGCGTTTCAGATCCTCCCCGAGGCCCTTGAGGCTGTTTCTGACCTGTCCGCCGACAACAGACTCGGCTTCGCCGCTATCGCGTTGCTCAAGGCTCTCTCCGACACAAACTATGGGCACAAGGTTAGCCGTCAAGGCGGCGTTCAGCTTCTTGTTAACAATCTTGTCCTCTTCATTAAAGTATGCCCGCCGCTCGCTGTGGCCAAGAATCACATAATGGCAATACATATCGCGCAACATCTCGGCGGAAATCTCGCCTGTAAACGCGCCGTAGCTCTCCCAGTGCATGTTCTGGGCGCCGAGTTTGACGTGGCTGTCGCCTATCTCATCGCCCACAACCTTCAGCGCGGTAAACGGAGGGCACAACACCACATCGACATCCCGTTGGTCGCCCAGTTCGCGCCTGACATCAGAAGCCAGCGATGTAGCTTCCGATAGCGTCTTGTTCATCTTCCAGTTTCCGGCAACTATCTTTTTTCTGAACTTATTCACTTCTGTTTCTCCCATAAGGTAGACATGTTCAATATCTGACTATACAACATCCGCCAGGCGGACAAAACTAACTATTTGTCATTCAGCGCCGAGATACCCGGCAGTTCCTTGCCTTCCAGGAACTCCAGGCTTGCGCCACCACCGGTGCTTACATGGCTCATTTTATTCGCAAGCCCGCTCTTGTTAACGGCGCTCACACTGTCTCCACCGCCTATGATGCTGACGCACTCGCTATTCCCGGCAACGGCTCTGGCAATCGCCATCGTGCCTTCAGCAAAAGGTTCCATCTCAAAACAGCCCATCGGTCCGTTCCATACTATTGTTTTGGCCCCGGCAACTATCTCTGAAAACGCCCTGATGGTTTCAGGTCCGATATCAAGAGCCATCCATCCGTTCTCGATTCCTTCCTCACCGACTGTTTTTGTCTGTGCCTCGGCGTCGAATTTATCGGCGATCACATGGTCGACCGGAAGAATCAATCCAATCCCTTTTTCCTTAGCCTTATCCAGCGTCTCTTTGGCCAGATCAACTTTGTCCTCTTCCACGAGAGAATTACCGATGGGAAGACCTTTTGCCTTATAGAAAGTATAAACCATTCCTCCGCCGATAAGCAGCGTGTCGACCTTGTCAAGCAGGTTCATAATCACGTCTATCTTGCCGCTTATTTTTGCGCCGCCAAGTATGGCGACAAACGGACGCTCTGGATTCTTCACCGCTTGGCCAAGATAGCTGATTTCCTTTTCCAGCAGGTACCCGGCTACTTTTACCTCGAAATTCTCCGGTACTGCAGCCATTGAAGCATGTGCGCGATGCGCGGTTCCGAAAGCGTCGCTGACGTAGAGATCGCCCAGCTTCGCAAGTTCGGCCGCAAATTCCTTCTGCTTTTCCTTCATTTCCGCCTTGGCGGCCTTCTTCTGCTCTTCGTTCGCGTCGTCTGGAAGCGATGGTTTGCCTTCTTCTTCTGCGTGAAACCTCAGGTTCTCCAGCACAAGAATTTCGCCGGGTTTCAATTCATCCGCTGCGCTTTTTGCTTCAGAGCCAACGCAGTCGGGCACAAACGCGACGTTCTTTCCCAGCAGTTCAGCCAGCCGTTCTGACGCAGGTTTCAGACTCATGTCGGGATTCGGCCTGCCTTTCGGCCTTCCGAGGTGGCTCATCAGGACCAGTGAAGCGCCCTGCTCCATCACATATTTTATTGTAGGCAATGCAGCTCTTATCCTTGTTTCATCCTGTACCTGTCGATCTTTCAGCGGGACATTGAAATCCACCCGCATCAGGACTCGTTTTCCTTTCAGGTCGACATCTTTGACAGTTTTTTTCTGCACGTTCATATATTCAGCCTCCAATAAAACAACACCCCGCTCGAACGGTTTCGCAGCGGGGTGTGTTCTTCTCTAAGTCCGGCTTACAGCGCCGCCATTTTCTTGAAAAGGTCCACGCAACGACTTGAGTATCCGTACTCATTGTCATACCACGAAACCAGCTTGATCATTTTTTCGCCAATCTTCATTGTCGAAAGTGAATCAAAGATGCTGCTGGCCGGATGTCCAATAATATCTGTGCTCACCAGCGGATCTTCGCTGTACTCGAGAATGCCCTTCATGTCCCCTTCAGCGGCCTTCTTGACAGCGGCGTTCACGTCCTCTACCGACGCTTCCTTCTTAAGCTGCGCAACCAGGTCAACCAGCGAACCGTCAACTGTAGGCACCCTGACAGCCATGCCGTTCATTTTGCCCTTCAGTTCAGGAATAACCAGACCGATCGCCTTTGCCGCGCCAGTAGTAGTCGGAATAATATTGGCCGCAGCGGATCTCGCGCGCCTCTTGTCCTTGTGGGGAAGGTCAAGAATCTTCTGATCATTGGTGTAACTGTGGATTGTTGTCATCAATCCATCTTCAAGACCGAACGCGTCATTGACAGCCTTGACCATGGGCGCAAGGCAGTTGGTGGTGCATGATGCGTTGGAAACTATTTTAACGTCCGAATTAAGATCAGCGTCGTTAACCCCAAGCACCAAGGTTGCGTCAACATCCTCAGGCGACTTGGAAGGCACACTAAGGAGAACTCTCGGCGCTCCGGCCTTCATGTGAAGCTCAATCTTGTCGCGGGTTCTGAAAATTCCGGTGCTTTCGAGAACAACGTCAACACCCAGATCCTTCCACGGCAGGTTCGAGGGATCTTTTTCAGAAAGAACCTTAAGTTCCTTGCCGTCGACTACAAGTGAATCACCCTTAACCTGCACATCGCCATCGAAACGCCCGTGCGTCGAATCGAATTTGAGCAGATGTCCCAGCATATCCGCATCGGTGATATCGTTAACAGCAACCACCTCGATATCCGGATCAGCGTGCGCTATCCTGTAAACAACCCTTCCAATCCTCCCGAACCCGTTAATTGCCACTTTCGTTGCCATAAGCTATCATCCTTTCTTTATAATTGTTTCCGTTTTACGGCGTCAATTTGCCCTTTAGGCCTGCGTTTTCTAAACCGACCCGACCCTGCAGGGGTCAACAATGCTGAGTAAGATAGCGTAGACATTCAGATACGTCAACATGGGGATGCAATAAAAGTTAAATTAGAGAAAAATTAAGGGTCTTCCGCAGAATATGTGGGTACTGAAAGCATGTAGCTACCCAATAAAAGGCACATGTTAGAGAAAAAACGCAGGAATGGCACGAAATATATCCAAGGATTTCTCGTATCGAGATAATTTGACCGGCGAAGAAGGTGTAGGCGGGCTAAGTGGGGTCGGGTAAGGGTAAGGAGACGCTGAGGTTTTAAACTTGAGGAATTACAACTATGACACAGCCATTTGGGCATGAGAAGCTAACCCATCTCTGCCCCCACCCAGCCCACCACCAACAGGCAGCCGCCGCTACGTGCATGGAGAACTGAGCAAATCGCGAATGAGCGGTACGCATGGGACGCCCATTATGGATCTGGTATCCTGAACCCGGCCCAGGATCAGGCCGTTCGAGTAGGACATGATTTGCTTCAGTTCCTTCGGGCGGATATTCCTGCTCCATTTGACCTCTACGGGGAAAAACCGGTTGCCCTGAATGTAGGCAATATCGACCTCTCCTTTGTCGCCTTTGATATAGAACGTTTTCTCGTGCCATCTGGCGTAATGCATGACAGCGACGGTTTCGGCCAATGCCGGCTGCACATCAGAGCGTTGGCTTTCCAACATGTATTCAGCCGTATGGTAGATAAAAGGATCTTGAAAATACAATTTCTTTGCTTTTTTTGGCGCGGCGTCCAGTTTGTGCTCGGCTAGCGCTTCGACAACCCGTACCGCATGCATATCCTCAAGAATCGTGGCGTAGTCACTTACCGTTTTATGATGCTCAATCGATAGATTCTTGGAAAGCGAAATCCAGGAAACTTGTGACGCATAGGTTCGTAGAATGCCCCTCAGAATCTCGAACAAATATTTTTCCTGTTTATTGTGTTTCAACATGTCACCCCGGAGCCAGTCGGCATAGGTTCTGAACGTGGCGGTTTCAATCTTTCCGAGTCGCATCCAATCTGAAATAGCCGTCAGGTAGCCGCCATGTTGGAGGTACTCCTCGAATAGGGGTTCCAATCGAGATAGGTTTTGGCGGTACTCGGGAGTGTCCACATTCGATCCGGATTGCCGGCATGCATCGATCACATTCTTCAGCTCCGGCTCTTTCAGCAGAACCGTTTCAGCGAAGCTCAAGGGATGAAAAACAAAATCCACTTGACTGGCATTGCCTCGTCGTCCGGCGAATCGCTTCATTGCCTCTCGCAGGATGGCGCTGTCCGAACCGGTGAGGAGAAGCGCCGTTTGATCCAAGGCACCGGAGTCGGCCAGGAACTTAACCGCCTTGTCCCAGTCCTTTACATAATTTACCTCATCGATAATGATGATTTGCAAGCCTTCTTGGTGCGTCAGTTCCGCCGTGATATCGCGTCGCAATTCCGCATCATCACGAATAAGCTCGCCCACCATGAAGACAATGCGATCTGGCGTGATGCTTCCCTCTGAGAGCATTCTGGCAATCCATTGCTTGAGCAACGTCGTCTTGCCGACCTGCCGACCGCCAGTCAGCAAGAAAACGCCGGGCTGTTGAAAATTCAAACTATGAATCAAAGGCGAAACATAGCTGAATGGCTGTTTGGCGGCGCGGCGCAGATTTGGATCCTCGCGCTGAAACCGTTCGGCGCTGTCCTTGAAAAGGTTGTGGATGATCAGTTCGTCTTTCATAAGGCATAAATTAGGCGATTATCCAAGTATAGTCAATGATCATTATCTAAATATAGTCAACGTTTTGCGTGACGAATAAAAGGTCTGATCCCTGTCCGCCCCCCGCTCACCAGCCAACCGGTTCACCGACCAACAGACCAACCACTCGCCATAAGCCGTAAAGCAACATAAACATAAGGCAGCCGGCTCCCACACCTATGCTGTTAGTTCCAATATCAGACCACTGGAAGGATCTTCCTGCAATAAACCGCTGCTGAACGATTTCAATTAAAATACCGTAGGCAGAGACACTGAGAACAACGAGTGTGAACAAACAGCAGCAGGCGGCGCCGGTTTGTAATGACACAGGCCATCCCCAGCCCGCCTCCGACGGCAAATACCAGCATATGAAACGGTTCCTCCTTGCGAAGGCCGTGAAAAAGGGATTTTTCCTGACCCTTGACCGTTGTAGAGGTTTTAATCCTGTCTCCTGTATCGCGCGCGACTTCCGCGGGCATGCACAGGAGAGTTCCCGCGGCAACAAGCCACAACAGAAACGCCACACGAACCACTATTACCCGTTTTCTCAAAACCCGTACTCCTATAACCCTCGCCACCTAACACGATCTATTCATCAAGAGCAATTTTGGGTTAGATTAGCTTACAGAGAGAGGGAATACAACCACGGATCACACTGAGCTCACCGATAGAATTCACTTTTTGACATTTGTCGTTGCGCTTCCGACGGTCCTGGCAAACACTTCGTGTTTGCCAGGACGGTGGGGTTCTCCCAAAACAATCGAAACCCCTTTCGCGCCCTTTCGAGCCTTTCGTAGTTAAAGCCTGTCCGAAAAGGGTCGGAGGGCAAGAAGACGGGCAA
>CAYTRK010000150.1:0-6192 GCA_964440205.1 uncultured Victivallaceae bacterium | reverse complement strand
CCGCAACTCTTGATCGGATACCCTTCAACGACTGCCTTTCACCGAGACGGGAGAAGTGTCGTTTCGGGCACATATAAGGAACCGACTTAACCCACAGATTCTGCGGAAGAGCCCGATTTTCGATGTCCCGATGTTGGTCCGGTGTAAAGAGGAGTCAGCATCCTGTAAACGCTGGTTTTATCGTCCATGACGACCCCGTGGGATAAGCTGCTTGGGGCGCTGTTTCCCGTTTTCACTGTTTGACTCTCAGAATTCAATTTGACACCATGAGCCCGATGCACGTTACATTATGGAAAACGCAAAGTTTCCTTACAGGAGAATAACAATGTGCCGACACGCTTCATCAAGCCTTTCCCTTGCACTGCTGTTTGCTTCCGCAACATTGCTTCGGGCGGAACCGTCTTTTACTTCTAAACCCCGGGCCGATTCGGATAGCTCCGGGACACACGTCCGTTTTGCGGGCTCGGAACCCACGGACGCCGAGGTGACAATTCTGAACGCGGACGGGCACATCGTGCGCAGGCTGGCCGCCGGGCTTGGTGGCGCGCAACAAGCATCCACGCATTCGGACGCGACGGCTCATACGAATTCATGCTCAAACCGTATCCCGTAACCCTGTCGCACGAGCGCCTCGCCTCGCTGACGCCGTTGATCGACGATACCGGACGGACACTCCCGGTCATATACCGGGTCCTGGCGATGAGCTACTATTCCAACGAGGATCTCAAACAGCACATGGCCGTTACGCCGGACGGTAACCTGCGCTTCATGGTCAGACGCGCCGGTTATCACGGCAAGTCGCGGGATCACGGAAACGACCGCTTTATTGCCACACTCGCGCCCGATGGCGCGCCAGCGTACGATGATTATACCGGGCCGGCTATTGAAGCGTCCATGTCCTGGGGAGACTTGCATCTGGCGTCATCCTCGGACGGCAAGGCTCTGTTTGTATCCGGCTACGTTCGCGGACCTGGTAAGAAAGGTATGAGAAGCTCTGAAAGGCCCAACGCGCCGGCCAGACTTTCCGACTGGGCCCCAAGGGGCAGATTTACGGGATGGATCATTGGAAATGGGGAATCCGCCGCTGGGACCACGGCTGGACGCGGCCGGTAACATCTACATAGCCGAAAGCGTCAAGCCGGTAGGAAAACCCTTTCCAGACTTTTTCAAAGACAAGCTTCCGGACACTAAGATAGATAAGAAGGGCGATGTCGAACAGCAGTATCGATGGATGTACGGGAGCATACTCAAGTTCGGTCCCGCCGGCGGCCTGGTACGATTCCCTGTTAAGGGCAAGTCATCTGCGCTGCCGTTCGAAGGCGAACCCAGTAAACGCTATAAGACTTCATATCCGCTTCCTTTCGCCGAGGATCCCGGTCCGCCGTCTGATCAGACGGTTCGCCCGGTGGATACCGTCAGCGGCGACTATATGCGTGTCAGGCGCGGCGAGGTCCAGGGCGCCGAATGGCTGCGCTACGGCTGCTCCTACGTTCTCGACATGCAGCCCTCACACAACCGACGTTGCCATTGCACCGCCACGGAGTTCGAGGCCGACGACTACGGACGCACGTATTTCACTGATCAAGGCAGGTTCCGGGTCGTGATACTCGACGCCGCAGGCAACGAGCTGCTGGCGTTCGGAAGATACGGGAATCAGGATTCCTGCGGACCGGAAATCGCCTTCAATTGGTTTGGTGGGCTGGCAGTGACGGACCGCTGGATTTATGTCGCCGACCTCTACAACCGCCGAGTCCTGCGCATACGAAAAACCCATGCCGTGGAAGAATCGGCGAAAATAATGTAAGCCCGGCGACGAAACAAAAATTCATGTCCATTCGGGTTAATCCTGTTAAAAAATCTTCCTTCTGTGAGAAATCCGGGCTAGAATGTTTTGATAAAAGATTGGTCAGCCAATGCTCATGATAAATTGCGGATGTTGCGCCTCAGCCAGGGCGGGCAAGGTGTGACTGCTTCAACCGTTGACACGTACGACTACGAAAGTTCAATATTGGAACCTGGGATATGAAAGATAAAAGCACGGCCTTTTCGAGATTACTGGTAGGGGCAGCCTGTTTCGTTATTATCGTGGCTGGCATTAAGGCCGCGGCTTCTCTGCTTATTCCATTTCTTCTGGCGGTGTTCCTGGCGATTATTCTTACCCCGCTCTACTTCAGCATGATGAAGTTCGGGTTGCCTTCCTGGCTGTCTTTGATGGTTATCATTCTTGGATTTGGAGTGATAAGCACACTGGGCATTGTTGTGGGAGGCCGGGCATTGGTCGGTTTTGCAGCGGACTTGCCGGAATACCAGCGGGGTCTGCAGCAGCGAACCATGGAATTTGCAGGCTGGTTGAGCGAACGCGGCGTCGAAGCGCCGGAACAGATCGTGAAGGATGCCATCAACCCGCAAGGCATCATCGGCATACTGAGCGGTACCGTGAGCACTCTCACTGATCTTGCCGGTCAGGCCTTCATTATTTTTATTATTGTTGTCTTTATAATTCTTGAAGCCGCGCTGCTGCCGGACCGAATTCGACAGATCCCCGACATCAACCGCGGCACGATGGAACGTCTCCAGGTTGTGACCGACAAATTGCGCAGCTATTTGGCAATAAAGACATTGATGAGTCTTCTTACCGGCGGATTGGTTCTGGCGCTGCTTCTGACCACCGGTATTCGGAATGCCTTGATTATAGCTCTGTTTGCTTTTCTCTTGAACTATATCCCTAATGTGGGCTCGGTCCTCGCAAGCGTCCCGGCAATCGTGCTGGCTGTGGTGGATTTCGGGTTAGTACGCGCAGGCATTGTTGCGGTCGGATATCTCGTAATCAATATTGGCGTAAGCAACGGCATTGAGCCGCGCTTCATGGGCCGCGGACTCGGGCTGTCTCCGCTGATCATTGTGCTTAACATGGTCTTCTGGGCGTGGGTCCTGGGGCCGGTAGGCATGCTCCTGGCAGTGCCTCTTGCCATAGTAGTCAAGATCGCGCTGGAAGGCTTTTCCGAAACCCGCGGCGCAGCTATTCTAATGGGGCCGCCATCCATCACACACATGGAAGAAAGCCCTTCAACAGAAGAGATGTCTTCGTCCGGAAACAATAAGAGCTGACCTAGCGCGGTTTAAATAAAACTGTAGTCAGCCTAAATTAGAATCGCTGCATCCTCCATCCCAGGTTATTCAACTCAAAGGAATGATCATCTCAAAACAAGCGCCTTTGGACACTGATTTGTCGAATTTCAAATTACCGCCAATCTGTCTGGCAAGTCGGCGGCTTAAAGCCAGTCCAAGTCCGACTCCGGGCGCCGATTCAGCGGCATGTTCCGCTGACTTGCGGAAAGGTTTAAAAAGAACACCGCTCTCATTAGCGGGAATACCCGGCCCATGGTCGTACACTCGTATTATAAATGCGCCACCTCGAAGATCCGCCGCCATATGAATCCTCTTATCCTCGGCACACCCGGCATATTTGCAGGCGTTGTCAACGAGGTTGAAAAGTATCTGTTCAACAACCGAAATGTCAGTTTTTACAGTTACACCTTCGGCAATCGAAGACGTCTCGGTAACAAGCTTCATGCCCGCATGTTGCGCTCTTTGATCAAGACGGGCTTTGACACTGGAAAAAAGTTCTTCCACCGAAAGCTCCTCCATGCGGCTCCGGGCTCGACCGCGCTCGAGACGGGCAAAAAAAAGCACATTCTCTACCAGGTGGCTGAGCCGGTTCCCCTCGGCGCACATTGTGCGAAGGTAATCCTTTCGTTTCTGTTCATCGACAACCATATTCTCTGCCAGCATTTCGCTGTACATGCGAAAGGTTGTCAATGGTGTTCTCATCTCGTGCGTAACTGCGGAAACAAAAGCTGCTCGCCTTTCACTCAGAGAAACAACTCCTACCAAAAGCAAACCAACCGCAACAGCAGCCAGCAGGGCAAAAGACCAGGCTATGATCAAAGGGATCCGCAACGGATAAGGCGCTGCAGAAGGAACCAGCGAAGGCTTGCCTGGCGCCAGCCTGACAGGCAATGCAGCCATCATCCGGGATACCGGCATCCCGGCCCCGGGTTTAGCGGGAATCAGTCGTGCGGAAGGGAAAAGATCACCAATCTCTGCCAGCAGATCCTTCCTTATGCTCGCCCAATTCAACCATGCGCCCTGAATCTGTTTCTCACCGTTAATCTCTGCCATCCTGGCAAGAAGCAGAAAGTCATCAACCCAGAATGGCTGCATTATCGATTCATCAATTTCATTAATCATTGCTGTATGAACGGTGTGTCCGCCTGCCGGTTCCTCTTCGGTCTTGCTTCCCTCGGTCCATCCTTTTTTCAACACATTATTCCCGGCGTCCTTCCGCCCGACCGGGACTGTCTTCCCTTTCCCCTGGGTTTTGGCCACTTCTTTCTTGGATTGATACGCCTGTTGCCGGGAAGACACCGCTTCCCTTTGGGCCTTATTATACTGATCGCGCCGACGTGAGAACTCCAAGGTGTTTAAAAGAGCCTGTCCATTCTGGCCTTTCTGGCTTAATAATGCCTCGTCTTGCGCAGAGTCCAACTCTGCGCTCTGACTTGTTTCTGTTTCAGCAAGTTGCGCGTTAATTTCAGATAATTCAGTCGCGAACTCCGCGCTGAGAGAAACCTCCGAATTTGTGGTCAGGCTGGAGCTGAGTTCCTTCAATCTAATATTGGTCGCAAACTTTTCAAGCTGATCGCTGTTGCTGTCAATCAATTCATCCATGCCCTCGTAATTATCAAGCGCGAGCTTTAAAAGCTGCCCGGTGGGAACCTGCGGCGAGGTGAGCCGCCAGTTGCCTTGTTCGTCGACTGTGCCGTTAAAGTACAAATTAACTGTGGAAGTGGTATGAAAAAGAAGTGGAGAAGGCACAATTTCGTCGTCCGGCGCTGATTTCAGTCGGTTTGGATTGACAACGCTGGCCTTGCTGAAAGCAGTATATTCGAAATAAGGACGCGAACTCTCCGCTATGATAAAAGGTGAGATTGCCGCATCCATTCGCCAGAGAGCAAGCCGAACAGTCTCCTCCAGAGATTCACGTCGAGCGGCCTCTATATTCTCCCGCTCAAGCCGAAGCACTGCCGTACTGAACCATGCCAGAACAGAAAGCAGTACTGCGAGGCAAAGAGCAAACAGGACTGATGTCTTCCATGGTCTCATTAATTCTGCCTATATTTCGCTATCCTGATCCATTCGAGCGCCTTTGGTGAAAAAGCAAAGCGCTACCCATCCGAACAATTCACGACTTGCCCGGCGGAACAAAAACATAACCTTTGCCTCGAACAGTCCGGATAATGAACGGTTTTGCCGGGTCGTCTCCCAGTTTTTCGCGCAGCCGCGCCACATGCATATCAATCGTACGGGTTTCGATTCTGGTCGGGTCAATTCTCCATACACGACGAAGCAGCTCTTCCCTCGATATCGCTCGCCCGGCATTTCCTGCCAGATAGCGCAATATATCTATTTCCCTGTCCGACAATTCGCCGATATCTTTATCGTCAAATCTGATTTCATGTCGCGAAAAATCAATCGTACCTCCAGAAAAACGCGCCGTCTTCATGTCAAGACCTCGTTCCGGCGAACGACGCATAACCGCTTCGATCCGTGCGATGAGTTCTTTTACGCTAAAAGGCTTAACAACGTAATCATCTGCGCCGAGCTGCAGCCCTTTGATACGGTCACCCTCCGCGCCGCGGGCCGTCAGTATTATAACCGGCGTTGCGGGCTTGCTGGTCCTTACCTCTGCCAGAATCGCAAGCCCGTCACGACCGGGAAGAACAAGGTCAAGCAGAAGCAGATCGTAGGAAACTCTAACGGCCATATTAATGCCCTTGTCTCCATCAGCTGCTTCAAACACCTCGTAACCGCCGAACTCCAACGCGTCAACCACACCACGCCGTATCGAATCGTCGTCTTCAACCACAAGGATCTTCTTTTTGTCCATTTCACGTTCCCCGGTTAATAATACCCAGGCCACTGCTGTTTGAGAACCCCTTAACCCGCATATCCCATAAAATTCCTGCTGCGAAAGCGGATAGCGCCACTGCGACGGCACGAAATTCTGTGAGATATGCGGGTTAATTCCGTCTTTCCGGTCTACCACCACCCTTTTGATTTGACGTTCCCATAGGTATAACCAAACCACTGCTCGTCGTTCACCACAAGAATCTTCTCCAGAAGTTGCGG